>CAKSHG010000005.1 GCA_934456315.1 uncultured Oscillospiraceae bacterium
ACGAAAATCAAGGTCTATCCAGATGGGAGCACCAACATAACATACTGCAAACAGGCGATTTTCAAAGACAGCGGCGCGGAGAAACGCGAGGACGGTAAAGACACAGTCAAAGCCAGAGTAATAGCCGATATTCCAGAAACTGACGATTTAGCCCGGAGCAGGGAAGTACAGAACGAGAGAGAAAAGCCCGTCAGGGACAGGACAAATGAAATGATACGTTTACATCGAGACCGTGTTCGTGACATAGTTATCATGAACAACTTCACGCATTTTTTGACGATTACCATTGACCCGGAGAAATTCGACAGCTTCGATGTCGATATAGTCCGGAAAAAGCTGAAAACATGGCTTGATAATCAGGTAAAGCGCAAGGGGCTTCAATACGTTCTTATTCCGGAGTACCATAAAAGCGGACGTATACACGCTCATGCGCTCATAAACGATGTGTTCAAGCTCGTGGACAGCGGTAAGCGTACTAAGTCCGGTAAGGTGATTTACAATTGCCCAGAGTGGCGTTACGGCTTTACTACGGCTATCCCCCTGGACGACCAGAAAATCAGGGTCGCGAACTACGTCACAAAGTACATAACAAAGGGCAGTGACAAGATTTTCGGGAAGTACTTCTGGAGTTCGAAGAACATACAGCGCGAGCCGCATGTTATCCTTACGGATACGGATTTCAGTGAGGTCAATGCCCAGGTGTTCCAGCCGTTAGCTTTTAACGACAATCTTCAGTTTAAGTATGAGAGCAGCTTCATGTACCTGGCTGACGAGCCTAAATGCCCTATGTTTGCGGAGTGCAAGAGGAAGTACCCGGATAGGAAATACCCGCCCTGTAACGGCTGTCCGAATAACCTTGAATCTGCGCTTGATGAATGTGCTATGCTTGCTACAGAGATGGAGGAATCAGAGTGAACAAGAATAGAATGTTTGTGTATGAGCTTGGACGAACTCCGGCGTTACCTCGCCGCAGTGCTCCGATATTTCGCCCGACCTGGTCGGGGGAACTGCTCCATAACATGTATGAACATCGTTCCCGTGATGGGGTCGTTCTGGTCGGGTCAAAGGGCGCGGACTTTCCGTACAAATTCCAGGTCGAGGACGAGCGGGAATTTGTATTAGCGTTCCTCTATGTGGTCTACAAGGATAATTCCTCACATGGTTCATTTACCCAGGCGGCTAAGGCTGGCAAGCTCGTGTATAGTCATAGCATGTATGAGCGTGTTCGGCGCTGGTGGGCTCGTCCAGATAGTTTAAAGTATAGGGGGTATCGCGTTGACGTGTGATTACTGGGAGTGCAAATATCAATACGACTGTCCGGCTACAAGTCCGGTTTATCCTCGTCCGCCTTGCGCAAGCTGTCCGAAGTTTGACGGCTGCGAAGTCTGCGCGCATTATATTGAGTGCTGCGACCTGGTTGTTAAGTGGCTGCCGAATATGTTCCGGCGGCTCGTTCGGGAGATTCGTCACGGCGAGAACCTGGAGTTGGTTCAGCAGTACATCAGGCGGAACATTCACGGCGGTAAACGGGATTAAATCTTGAAATCTTGATTGGAGTGTGATATAATGTAACGAGGGAAGAGTTACATAAAAATGGCGGCAATTGCGTAAAAGAGAAGTTTTACGCAATTAATAGGGCGATTGGAGGGCCAAATGAAAAAAACATATGATGACGCGCCGAAGCTTCTGAAGGATTATCTGGTGTACCTACAGATAGTAAAAAACCGTTCCGAACTGACCGTGCTTAATTACTATACGGATCTTAAATCATTTTTCAGATTTTACAAGATCAAAACCGGGAGAGCCTCTGACGATCCTGACGAATTCCAAAATATAAGCATTTCAGACATCACAGAATCCGATATCAAATCCGTCGACCTGATGATGGCGCAGGACTTCCTTATTTATACCAAGAACGAAAAGGACAATCACCCCAAAGCGCGATACCGCAAAGGCGTTGCACTGAGGCAGTTCTTCAAGTACCTTACCAATAATAAGGCGCTATTCAGTGTGAGCCCGCTGGCAAATCTGGAGCTTCCAACGCCGAAAGCCGCTCTACCTAAATATCTTACACTGGAAGAATCCGTTGATATGCTATCAAATATTGAAACGACCGACCAGAAACGCGACTACTGTATAATAACGTTCTTCCTTAACTGTGGAATGCGTCTTAGCGAACTTGTCGGGATAAACATGGAAGATATCCGGTCGACCCATGATAAGGACGGTCATGAGATTTGGACGCTCAAAGTAATCGGAAAAGGCAGTAAGGAACGTATAATCTACCTGAATGACGCCTGCATCAACGCATATAACGATTACCTGAACCTCCCAGAAACCGACAACGAAAAACGCGCCGCTGCCGGAAACCGCAACATGACAGCCAAGACGGACGCGCTTTTCCTAAGCCGCAGAAACACCCGTATTTCCAACCGCAGGGTCCAGCAGATAGTCGAAGAATGCCTGAAATCTAGCGGACTTGACAACAGAGGTCTTTCAGTACACAAGCTTAGGCACACTGCGGCTACATTGATGTATCAGAACGGCGTCGATGTCCGGGTTCTTAAAGAAGTTCTGGGACACGAAAATCTGAACACTACCCAAATCTATACGCACATTTCCAATGAACAGCTTGAAAACGCCATGAACCGCAATCCCCTGTCCGAAATCAAAAATAAAAAGGACGAGTAGAGATCTCTTACCCACTGTTTATAATTAACAAATCGGGCTTTTTTTCCGTAAATAAATACTCGGAAAATCAAAAATCATATTGAAATTTGATAAGTTTTGTGATATTATATATAATGAAAATTCTGTGCAGACACAGAGCAGAAAAATGGATAAGGGAGTAAAATTATGCCAAAGAAGCAGGACATCAACAAGATACTGATCATCGGATCAGGTCCTATCATCATCGGACAGGCGTGCGAATTCGACTATTCCGGCACCCAGGCGTGCAAGGCGCTTCGTAAGCTGGGTTATCAGATAGTGCTCGTGAATTCAAACCCTGCAACTATCATGACCGACCCGGATGTTGCCGACATCACCTACATTGAGCCGCTCAATGTTGACAGGCTCACCCAGATAATCGAGAAAGAGCGCCCCGACGCGCTGCTGCCTAACCTCGGCGGTCAGTCTGGCCTGAACCTCTGCTCCGAGCTTAGCGAAGCCGGCGTGCTTGAAAAGTACAACGTCCAGGTCATCGGCGTTCAGGTCGACGCTATCGAGCGCGGCGAGGATCGTATCGAATTCAAGCATACAATGCAGAAGCTCGGTATCGAAATGCCCCGCAGCGAGGTAGCTTACTCCGTTGAAGAAGCTGTAAAAATCGCTGATCAGCTCAAATATCCTGTCGTTCTTCGTCCTGCTTATACCATGGGCGGCGCAGGCGGCGGCATGGTTTACAACATCGATGAGCTGAAGGTCGTATGCGCACGCGGTCTGCAGGCAAGCCTTGTCGGTCAGGTGCTCGTTGAGGAGTGCATAAGCGGCTGGGAAGAGCTCGAGCTTGAAGTAGTACGCGACGCTAACGACAACGTTATTACTGTATGCTTCATTGAGAATATCGACCCGATCGGCGTTCACACCGGCGATTCCTTCTGCTCTGCCCCGATGCTCACCATCAGCGAGGGCGTTCAGAAGAAGCTCCAGGAATACTCCTACAAGATAGTAAAGGCTATCGAGGTCATCGGCGGCTGCAACTGCCAGTTCGCACACGATCCCGTTTCCGGACGTATCGTCGTTATCGAGATCAACCCGAGAACCTCCCGCTCCTCCGCGCTCGCTTCAAAGGCTACCGGCTTCCCGATCGCCCTGGTTTCCGCTATGCTCGCATGCGGTCTGACGCTGGACGAGATCCCCTGCGGTCAGTGCGGCACTCTTGATAAGTACGTTCCCGGCGGCGACTATGTCGTTATCAAGTTCGCGCGTTGGGCATTCGAAAAGTTCAAGGGCGCAGAGGACAAGCTCGGAACCCAGATGAAGGCTGTCGGCGAGGTAATGTCCATCGGCAAGACCTACAAGGAAGCTTTCCAGAAGGCTATCCGCAGCCTTGAAACCGGAAGATACGGCCTTGGCTTTGCAAAGGACTTCAACAAACTCACAAAGGCAGAGCTTCTCGCCAAGCTGCGCTACCCGTCAAGCGAGCGCCAGTTCATCATATATGAGGCACTCCGCAAGGGCGCAACTATCGACGAAATCTACGACCTTACCAAGATAAAGCACTGGTTCCTCCAGCAGATGAAGGAGCTCGTTGACGAGGAGAACGCTCTTATAGAAATGAAGGGAGCTGTTCCCGCTGAACCGGTCCTCCGCCAGGCAAAGCTCGACGGCTTCTCCGACAGATACCTTAGCCAGATACTCGGCGTTTCCGAGGAGGAAGTCCGCAACACCCGCGAGAAGTACGGCATTCGCGAAGCATGGGAGGGTATCCATGTAAGCGGCACAGAAAATGCGGCGTACTACTACTCCACTTATCATGACATCAAGGATACCAGCCCGGTTTCCGACAAGCCCAAGATAATGATACTCGGCGGCGGCCCCAACAGGATAGGTCAGGGTATCGAATTTGACTACTGCTGCGTACACGCTGCGCTTGCACTGAAAAAGCTCGGTTTCGAATCCATCATCGTAAACTGCAACCCCGAAACCGTTTCTACCGACTACGACACCTCCGACAAGCTGTATTTCGAGCCGCTGACCCTGGAAGATGTTCTCGCTATCCACGAAAAGGAAAAGCCGGTAGGCGTAATCGCACAGTTCGGCGGTCAGACACCTCTGAACCTTGCAGGCGACCTTAAGAAGTACGGCGTCAATATTCTCGGCACAAGCCCTGAAACCATCGACCTCGCCGAGGACCGCGACCACTTCCGCGCAATGATGGAGAAACTCGGAATTCCTATGCCTGAATCCGGCATGGCTGTCAATGTTGACGAGGCGCTCGAGATCGCAAACCGTATCGGCTACCCGGTAATGGTTCGTCCCTCTTACGTTCTCGGCGGCAGAGGCATGGAAGTCGTTCACGACGACGAGATGATGAGAGTTTACATGTCCGCGGCAGTCGGCGTAACTCCCGACAGACCTATTCTCATCGACCGCTTCCTGCACCACGCGACCGAATGCGAGGCGGACGCTATCTCCGACGGCAGGAACTGCTACGTTCCGGCTGTTATGGAACATATCGAGCTTGCGGGCGTGCATTCCGGCGACTCCGCATGCATACTCCCGAGCAAGAACCTCACCGAAAAGCAGGTCAACACCATCAAGGAGTACACCAAGAAGATCGCGGTTGAAATGAACGTGTGCGGTCTGATGAACATGCAGTATGCTATCGAGGACGACACTGTTTATGTGCTCGAAGCAAATCCGCGTGCGTCAAGAACAGTTCCGCTGGTTTCCAAGGTATGCGGTGTGAACATGGTCCAGATCGCTACCCAGATAATCACATCTTCACTGACCGGCAAGCCCAGCCCTGTTCCGGAGCTCCGCGACCATGTTATAAAGCACTACGGCGTTAAGGAAGCTGTTTTCCCGTTCAACATGTTCCCCGAGGTAGACCCTGTTCTGGGTCCGGAAATGCGCTCCACCGGCGAGGTCCTCGGAATCTCCCCGAGCTTCGGCGAGGCATACTACAAGGCGCAGGAAGCTACACGCACAAAGCTCCCGCAGGAAGGCACCGTGCTGCTTAGCGTCTGCGACCGCGACAAGCCCGAGCTGGTCGAAGTTGCCAAGGCATTCCACGAGCTTGGATTCAAGATCATCGCGACCGGAAAGAGCTTTGAGATGATCAAGGAAGCCGGGATCCCTGCCGAGCGTATATTCAAGATGTACGAAGGCAGACCCAACATCGGGGACGCTATCGCAAACGGCAATATTCAGCTCATAATCAATACCCCTGCCGGCAAGGACAGCGTTACAGACGACAGCTACATCAGAAAGGCTGCCATCAAGCACCGCATTCCTTATATCACCACAATGGCTGCCGCTAAGGCAAGTGCAGAAGGTATCCGTGCGATCAAGGAGAACAAGCACTTTGGCGTAAAATCTCTCCAGGCGCACCACGATGAAATAATCTGACGTCCATCTGACCATATATCCCTCCGAAAACTTCTTCGGAGGGATTTTTTTCAGAATGAAAAATCAATTATTCATAGAAAACCCCTTGACAAATCAATGGATTAATGGTAAAATAATAATGTTGTAATGCCGCTGTGGCGAAATCGGCAGACGCAGGGGACTTAAAATCCCCCGGTAGAAATACCATACCGGTTCAAGTCCGGTCAGCGGCACCAACGAATATCACGAGCCGTACTAAAGGTACGGCTTGTTTTTTGGCATAAGTTGTATGGGGCAGCGTGTTTCAACGGACATCACACTCGCATATAATGCATAAGAAAGCCTTGCTTTGGCAGAGTTTGTTCTTTGTGCTGAAAAGTAATTGTTTTGGTTGAAAGTTTTTGTTTGATAGAACTCAACTAAACCTATTGACATTATATGTTTTGTATGATATAATCTATGCATACCGAGAACAGGTCAGATATGCTGAAATCTGAACTCTTCGCACCATACAAAACCATCTTGATATACGGAGTGATGTTGTGGACTGGTCATTTATTCAGAAGTTCACACCGATGTATGTTGAAGCCGCCTGGCTGACGCTCGTCATCGGTGTTCTTGGTATCGTGCTGTCGGTGGCGATAGGTCTTGTCTGTGCGCTGGTGAAGTACTACAGGATACCGGTTGCAAGGCAGATCGTTGCGGTTTATATCGAACTGTCGCGTAATACACCGCTTATCGTACAGCTGTTCTTCCTCTATTTCGGTCTGCCGAAGGCAGGAGTGCTGCTCTCAAGCGAGGCATGCGGCGTGATCGGTCTTGCGTTCCTCGGCGGAAGCTACATGGGCGAAAGCTTCTACAGCGCCCTGAAATCCGTCGGAACTATCCAGCTCGAAAGCGCTGAATCCCTTGGACTGCGCAGGTGGCAGGTCATGCGGTATATAGTTCTTCCGCAGGCTGCCTCAGTTTCTATCCCGGCTCTTGCGGCAAACGTTATCTTCCTCCTCAAGGAAACCAGCGTTTTCAGCGCGGTTTCGCTTGCCGACCTGATGTATGTTGCAAAGGATCTTATCGGAATGTACTACAACACCGGCGAGGCGCTGACCATGCTGGTCGCGGCTTACCTTGTGATTATCCTCCCGATATCCATTGTTTTCAGCATTTTAGAGAGGAGGATGCGCCGTGCAGGGAATTGAAGTTCTGTTCATGGGCAACAACATGCTAAGGCTGTGGGCCGGGCTTTGGGTTACGCTAAGGCTGTCCCTCATCTCCATCGCACTTTCCCTTGTTATCGGAATGTTCGTCGGAGCGCTCATGCTTGTCAAGAACCCGGTGGTTAAGGTGATCTGCCGCGTTTACATCGAGATCGTCAGGATAATGCCGCAGCTTGTATGGCTGTTTATAATTTTCTTCGGCATCACCAAGATGACCGGCATAAATATGGGCGGCGAAACCGCAGCGGTCATCATGCTCACCATCTGGGGTGCATCCGAAGTCGGCGACCTCGTTCGCTCCGCTTTCCAGGCTATCCCGGCTCATCAGTTCGAATCCGGGCTTTCCCTCGGGCTCAGCAGACCACAGCTTTATTTCTACGTTATCTTCCCGCAGGCTTTCAGAGGGCTTGTTCCGGATATTATCAACCTCTCCACGCGTATGATCAAGACTACGGCGCTGGTTTCCCTTATCGGCGTTACCGAGGTGCTCAAGGTCGGAAAGCAGATCATCGACGCGAACAGATTCGAGTTTCCGAACGCGGCTTTGTGGGTGTATGCAGCGATATTCCTTATGTATTTCATCATATGCTTCCCGCTGTCCATGCTTTCCAGAAAGCTCACTAAAAAGAGGGGTGAATAACAATGGCTGACCACATTATTGATATAGAACATCTTACTAAAAGATTCGGCGACAATACCATCATCAACGACCTTTCGCTTAGCGTTGAACAGGGTGAAGTGCTCGTCCTGGTCGGACCCTCCGGCTGCGGAAAAAGCACGCTTCTCCGCTGTATCAACGGTCTGGAGCCTATCCAGGGCGGCTCAATAAAGCTCCACGGCGAGCCCGTGGAACACGGCAAGCAGAGCCTGTACAAGGTGCGCCAGAAGATCGGCATGGTTTTCCAGAGCTACGACCTTTTCCCGCACATGACAGTGATGAAAAACATCACTCTTGCCCCGCTGAAGGTACAGAACCGCAGCAAGGACGAAGTGACCGAAAAGGCGATGTCCCTGCTGAAGCGCGTCGGGCTTGAAGATAAGGCGGATTCCTATCCGTCAGAGCTTTCAGGCGGTCAGAAACAGCGTGTAGCTATCGTGCGGAGCCTTATAATGAATCCGGATATCATGCTGCTCGACGAGATTACCGCTGCGCTTGACCCGGAGATGGTCCACGAGGTTCTGAACGTTGTGCTCGACCTTGCAAAGGGCACCGAGAGCAATCCCGGCGGCACAACGATGATGATAGTTACCCATGAGATGGCGTTTGCCGAAGCTGTCGCAGACCGCGTGGTATTCCTGGACGGCGGCGTTATCGTTGAGGAGGACACTCCGCAGGAGTTCTTCCACAACCCGAAAACCGACCGCGCACAGCGATTCCTAAAGACGTTCACCTACACGAGGTAAGCGGAACATTCCGCCCTCATGCAGGTAAACATATACAAAACACAACAAAAGGAACAATTGGAGGACTAAGCTATGAACACATTCAAGAAAATAGCATCTGTATTTGCTGCGGCAGCTATGGCGCTGTCCCTCGCGGCATGCTCGAGCAACGAAAGCTCTTCCGCTGCTTCTGACAACAGCAGCGAAGCTGCGTCAGGCTCTTACAGAACAGTTGACCAGATCAAGGAGAGCGGCGAGATCACTATCGGCGTTTTCTCCGACAAGAACCCTTTCGGCTATGTTGACAACGACGGCAAGTTCCAGGGCTACGACGTTTACTTTGCAGAGCGCATCGCAAAGGACCTCGGCGTTGAGCTGAAGCTCGTTCCCGTTGAGGCTGCAAGCCGCGTGGAGTTCCTTGAAACCGCAAAGGTCGACATTATCCTTGCAAACTTCACCGTTACAGACGAGCGTAAGGAAAAGGTAGACTTTGCACTGCCCTACATGAAGGTCGCTCTGGGCGTTGTTTCTCCTGATTCCGCTACTATCACCGACGCAGAGCAGCTCAACGGCAAGACCCTCATCGTTGTTAAGGGCACGACCGCTGAAAGCTACTTCACCGAGAACCATCCCGACGTAAAGCTCCAGAAGTACGACGAGTACAACGAAGCTTACTCCGCACTTCAGGACGGACGCGGCGACGCATTCTCCACCGATAACACCGAGGTGCTCGCATGGGCAATGAACAACCCCGGATTTACCGTAGGCGTTGAATCCCTCGGCAGCACAGACGCTATCGCTCCGGCAGTCACCAAGGGCAATGAAACCCTGCTCAACTGGCTCAACGACGAGATCACCGGTCTTGCTGACGAGCAGTTCTTCCACGCTGACTATGACGCTACACTGGCTTCCGTTTACGGCGACAACGTAGATAAGGACAGCCTGGTCGTTGAAGGCGGCGTAATGTAATCGCATTTCCTGTGAATAAATGGCTCCGCTGAACTAAGGTTCGGCGGAGTTTTTATTCTGTTGTCGATTATGCGACGCTTTTTTTATAATCGGGATTGACTTATTGCAGCACTCCGTGTATAATATAAATATGGTTGTATGGATCGGAGGTATTATATGAAAGTAAAATGCGATTACTGCGGCAGTTTTATCGAGGATACGGACGAAGTCTGCCCTAACTGCGGCGGTGTAAATTCCCATCTGATGAGAAGCGCGGACGGTGTACCAAAAACTATTGAGGAACTCAAGGCGTTTGCCGCAGCGAAGAATCTTCCGCTGGAGCAGATGCGGTTCTTCATCGGAGTCGACTACAAGGAACCCAAGGCGTTCGGAATCTACAAGGACGACGACGGTAACTTCATCGTCTACAAGAACAAGGGCGACGGGACCCGTGCAGAGCGCTACCGCGGCAAGGACGAAGCCTATGCGGTCAACGAGATCTATCAGAAGATGAAAACCGAGGTGCAGATACGCCGGGAAAAAAACGGCGCTTCCCGACCGGCTGCGAATAAAAAAGAAGAAACCGAGTTCGGGGAATTCCTCTACTACCTGAAAAAGCTGCTCAAGCCGCTTATTCCCGCGCTGGTCCTGGTAGTTATCGGTATAGTATGCCTGTGCATCTCCAATAAAATGCCGGACAAGGGATACTACAGCTATAACGGCGGATACTACTATTATCTTGGCTCCGACTGGTACAGATACGACGACGGCTACTGGTACAGCACCTCCGTTGACGACGAGCTTTCCAGGAACTACGGCAACTATTACGACGGCACAGACTACGAGAACGGCTACGGCTACTCGGATTTCGAGGACACTGACTACTACTCCAGCTACGCCGAAAGCAGCTCCAGCTACAACGACGACTGGGACGGCGACAACGGCGGCGACTGGGATTTCGGCGGCGACTGGGACGCAGGTGATACCAACTGGGATACTGACTGGTAAACCGTTGACTATGCCGGGTCGGAATTATCGGCTCGGCATAGCATTTTCCCAATTTCCCGGGAAATAATAGCTATAGACATCATTTCATCTAAGTTTCAGGAATTATTTCTGAAATTCTATTGACAAATCCGATATAATGTGCTATAATCCTAGTAGTTCGATAGGATATGTAAGATAACACTACCTGAACAAGATAATACAAAAGAAAGAATGGTGAATCTATGACTACTATATACGCGGATAACGCCGCCACCACGAAGCTTAGCAAAACGGCGCTTGACGCAATGATGCCATACCTCACGGAGAATTATGGCAACCCATCGTCGCTTCATACGGTTGGTCAGATCGCCGCCGAGGCGCTTTTCAATGCACGCAAGACTGTTGCAGAGTGCATCGGTGCCGACCCCAAGGAGATAATCTTCACCGGTGGCGGCAGCGAAGCTGACAATCAGGCTCTTCTGACTGCCGCAGAGCTTGGCGCACGCAAGGGCAAAAAGCACATCATCTCTGACGTTATCGAGCACCATGCGATACTTCATTCCCTGAAAAGGCTGGAGAAAATGGGCTACGAGGTAACTCTCCTCCCGGTAGACGGCGAGGGCAGAGTTGACCCGGAAGCGGTCAGAAAGGCTATCCGCCCGGATACCGCACTGGTTTCCATCATGATGGCGAACAACGAGATCGGCACCATCGAGCCTGTCAAGGAAATAGCCGCTATATGCAAGGAAAACGGCGTTCTGTTCCACACTGACGCGGTTCAGGCTGTTGGTCACATTCCGGTCAACGTAAAGGATATCGGCTGCGATATGCTGTCGATGGCTGGTCATAAATTCCACGGTCCCAAGGGCGTCGGCGTTCTGTATGCACGCAAGGGTCTGTTGGTTTCGTCGCTCATTGAAGGCGGCGCACAGGAGCGCGGCAAGCGTGCCGGCACTGAAAATATCGCAGGTATCGTCGGTCTTGCAGCTGCTTTAAAGGAAGCTACAGACAATCTGGACGTCAACATGGCTAAGATTGCGAAGCTCCGCGACAGGCTCATTGAGGGGCTTTCTACGATTTCACATTCCATTCTCAACGGTTCCAGAACCGAAAGACTTCCCGGCAATGTTAACATGTGCTTCGAGGGTATCGAGGGTGAATCGCTGCTTCTTCTGCTTGACCAGAAGGGAATCTGCGCTTCCTCCGGCTCCGCCTGCACGTCTGGTTCGCTCGACCCGAGCCATGTACTGCTTGCAATAGGCCGTATCCACGATGTTGCACACGGCTCGCTCCGTCTTTCGCTCTGCGAGTACAACACAGAGGAAGAAATCGAAACTATAATCAAGGCTGTACCCGAGGTCGTTGACTATCTCAGACGTATTTCCCCGGTATGGCAGGATCTTCAGGAGGGCAAGAGAACTTATGTTATACAGTGAAAAGGTAATGGATCACTTCACACACCCGCGTAATGTCGGCACGATCGAAAACGCCGACGGTGTAGGCGAAGTAGGCAACGCAAAGTGCGGCGATATCATGAAGATATTCCTCAAGATCAGCAAGGACGGTATCATCGACGACGTTAAGTTCAGCACGTTCGGCTGCGGTTCCGCGATCGCAAGCAGCTCCATGGCTACTGAAATGATCAAGGGCAAGCCTGTATCAGAGGCGCTTGAGCTTACAAACAAGGCTGTCGTTGAGGCTCTGGACGGGCTTCCCGCTCACAAGATCCACTGCTCCGTTCTCGCGGAGGAAGCTGTCAAGGCTGCGGTCAAGGACTACTACGACAAGAACGGTATCTCCTACGACCCCGAGATGTTCAAGGAGAAGCACGACTGCGAGCACTGCGGCGAATAATTCTGCACTGCAAGGTCGAAATAAAGACCCTTTCCGTATGGAAAGGGTTTTTCGCGTTTTTTGCACAATATGTGTTTTTATAGACTGGTGTATTTGACATTTCAGCACAGATGTTGTATAATTTATTATAGCAATCCAATAAAATTCCGCAGCAAGTTCGGCAGTGCAGAACGCATATAGCGTTGTCGTTCGCCCTTGACGGGCATACAACCCGCCGGCGGGTTCACTCCTAGCTCTATGCGCTCTGCCCTTGCCTCCTTTTGCTGCTTTATTTCCTTGGATTGCTATAGAAAGAAGGCATTCTATGGAGCTTTTTATTACAATTATAGTGACATTTTTTGCGGGAATGGGCGCCGGTCTTGGCACCGGATTCGCCGGAATGAGCGCGGCGGCTGTCATAACGCCAATGCTCACGACGTTCCTCGGAATAGACCCTTACGTTGCAGTAGGTATCGCGCTTGCGTCGGACGTGCTTGCCAGTGCAGTTTCGGCCTACACCTACGGCCGAAACAAGAATCTGGATATCAAAAACGGACTGGTCATGATGGCGGCTGTGCTTCTTTTTACGGTCGTTGGAAGCTGGGTTTCCAGCCTGCTCCCGTCTGCGACTATGGGCGGTTTCTCGGTATTCATGACGTTTATCCTCGGTATCAAGTTCATCGTTAAGCCGGTCATGACTACCAAAGAGGACATGAAAGCCGTTTCGCCTAAAAAGCGCATTATACAGTCCATTGCGGCGGGCGTAGCAATCGGTTTCATCTGCGGATTCGTCGGAGCCGGCGGCGGCATGATGATGCTGCTTATCCTCACTTCCCTGCTTGGATACGAGCTGAAAACCGCAGTGGGTACAAGCGTGTTCATCATGACTTTCACGGCGCTTACTGGCTCCATATCGCATTTTGCGATGGGCGGCGCGCCTGATCTCCTCGTTATGATACTCTGCGTTGTGTTTACCCTGGTTTGGGCAAGAATCGCGGCAGTATTCGCGAACAAGGCTTCCCCGAAAACGCTCAATCGCGCGACCGGTATAGTTCTGGTCGTGCTCGGCGTCGTGGTAATGGGATTCCAGCTCATCACGAAATTAACGGCATAAAACTACCCGGAGCAGCTGCGGCTGTTCCGGGTAATTCTTATTTCAGCGTAAGTTCAGCCAGTGCCGCGTAATGCAGCACATCAAATTCCGGCGGGTACTGTTCCAGCATTTTCAGATGCTCCTGCTCCCATGCCGTGATTTCCTCCGGAGCAAGGGACGCACCGATTCCCCGGCAGGATCTCATTCTGCCGTTCCAGCTTTCCCGCGTGAAGTGGACTTTCAGGCGGTACTCCTCATGATACGTCCGGCTGAAAATACTGTCGTAGATTTCCGGCACATGTATAGGGTGGACGGTTTCACCTGCGCCGCTCCATTCGGGAGAATACTTCAATACAAGCTCCTCACTCTTCCCGGCGATTTCGTCCTCATTTGGGAGCCAGGCCATGTACAGGACCAGAAATTTCCCTCCCGGCTTGAGAATTTTCCCGAGTATCGGTACAAGCTGCTTGTGGTCAAAGTACCAGAAGCACTGGCATGCTGTAACTACATCGAAACTTCCTGCCGGAAAGTCGATCTGTTCTGCTGGCGTTACAATATAGTCGACATTCAAGCCGCCGGAAAGCAGCCTTGCCTGCTCTATCTGCTCGGCTGAAATATCAGTCCCGACCCATCGGGCGCCGAATACGCTCATGTTCCTTGGAAGCACTCCAGTGCCTGTTCCAAGGTCAAGAACACGCTGTCCGCTGACGCACAGCCCTCTGTCCGCTATCATGCTGTAAAATCCACTGGGGTAAATGTCGCGGAATTTCGCGTAATCTGCGGAAGTTCTTCCCCAGTCGAACGGCTTTCCGCCGTCGATCCTGCTGTCTGTGATATTCATGTTCCTACGCTCTTTCCGTTACCGGAGGGTGCCCGCTGATGTATTCGTCAAGCATATTCGCAGAATACCTGCAAAGCTCAGGGCAGGGTCGCTTCTTATAATATTCCGGCGTGCGCGCTTCGGGTATCGGCGAGCCCTCCGGCTTGGAAAGCCCCAGAAGCTCCTTGCAGATAAGGCTGCCGTTATCCCGGCGGAACTGCGCTGCAAGCTCCTGAATCCGGGCGTACAGCTCTGCCTTGGTCTGAACGTTCTTCGGGTCGGAATAGCCGTACAGCATATTCACGACCATAACCGCCCCGGAAAACGTTCCGCAGACCTCTCGCAGCCTGCCCATTCCTCCGCCGAATCCCGAACCGCAGCGCACTGCGGTTTCAAAATCCATTCCCATGAGGTCGGCAAACGCACCTACGACCGCCTGCGTGCAGTTGTAGCCGCTCATGAACAGCTCGTATGCTTTATCGCCCCTGGCGCTCATTTGCAAAACGCCTCCGCTGCGTCGGCGATCGGCTCTGCCTCAGGGCAGGTGAAGCCCTCTATGGTACCGTTGTCGACCCTGCCGGCAAGCTCCGGATTTATCGGCAGCTTCGCGAGGACTTTCAGTCCGAACTTCTGCGCTGTTTCGTCAATGTGGCTTAAACCGAATACGTTCAGATGCTTTCCGCAGTCCGGACATACGGCGTAGCTCATGTTTTCCACCAGACCGATTATCGGAACGTTCATCATTTCCGCCATCTTCACAGCCTTGCCGACTATCATCGAAACCAGCTCCTGCGGAGAGGTAACGACAATTATCCCGTCCAGCGGAACAGACTGGAACACCGTCAGCGGAACATCTCCGGTTCCCGGCGGCATGTCAACGAACATATAGTCCACATCTCCCCAGGCAACGTCCGTCCAGAACTGTTTTGCCGTTCCGGCAATGATAGGTCCGCGCCAGATGACCGGGTCAGTTTCGTCGGGAAGCAGCAGATTCACTGACATCACCTTGATCCCAGTTTCCGTTGTGACCGGGAAAATGGCAGTTTCGCTGCCCTGCGCCTTTTCGTGCAGTCCGAACGCCTGCGGGATAGACGGTCCGGTTATATCCGCGTCAAGCACTGCGGAACGGTAGCCGCGGCGGTTCATCAGCACAGCCGACATGGAAGTCACCATGGACTTTCCCACGCCGCCCTTGCCGCTTACTACGCCGATAACTTTCTTGATGTGACTGTCCTTGTGCGGCTGCGCAACAAGGCTCTCCTGCTTCCTTTCGGAGCAGCTTGCGGAACAGCTTCCGCAATCATGGGTACATTCGCTCATCTATATCACCTTTTCTTAGTTTATCGGGAAGTTTACCGCATACATTGTCATCAGACGCACGGAGCACAGAAGTCTGTCGGAAAGGGTAGCGTAGTCCTTTTCCTTGTGCTGCTCACGCGCTGCGCTGGCGGGTTCGTCATTCCAGCTGCCCATTGCGCCGAATACATCGGCTGCGTCAGCTGCGAGGTAGTACTTCATGTAATCCTCCGGAATAGCGGGTGCCGCCGCTCCGCTCTTTATTACGGGTGCTGCCGTGCCGTTAAGGATATCCTCCGCCTTTTTGAAGGTCTTGACGAACTGCTCCTGACCAAGCTGCTGCGCGAGGTCAGCCACATCAGTAAGCGACGCGATAGCCATCGACTTCTCGTTGCGGAATTCAGGGTCGGTCGCAGGCGCGTTTTCAGCGATCGCCTCGGTGTACTCAATGCTCCACAGGCGGGTGTCGTCGTTAAAGCTCCAGTGCGGAACAAATCTTGTGACTACGTCGTCCTCATAGCGCACGAATATAGATACGGCGGAGTTGTTGGAATATCCCAGCGCCATTCTGTTCACTCTCATGCCGAGTATCATGAAGATATTCTTCACGCCCTCCTTGGCAATATGTGCGTACCAGTCGGCGGGATCCTTTGCGCGGAACAGCGGCGCGCCGCTCTTCTTCCTGTCGCAGAAATTGAATGTTGTGCTTCCCTCGTACTTTAACGGCGTGAATTCGTATTCAGAACCGTCTTTCATTGCTTTTCTGGCTGCCGCTACGATACGGCTTGCCTGTGTAACTTCTCCGTTCATTATTATGCTCCTTAATATGTGATTTTATTTGCAAAGCTCTCGCCGTCCAGGCTGCCGCTTGCGCCAAGCAGGTCGAGGACGGTTGCTCCGATATCTCCGAAGCAGGCTCTTATGCCAAGGTCGGCAGGTCTTACTGACTGACCTGCAATAAGCACCGGGATATGCTCCCGGGTATGGTCGGTGCCGGAATATTTCGGGTCGCAGCCGTGATCCGCCGTAATTATCAGCACGTCCTCCGGCAGCATTTTCTCGAGGAATCCGCCCAGCCACACATCAAACTCATTGAGCGCCTGTGCGTAACCCTCCGGGTCGCGGCGGTGCCCGTACTGCATGTCGAAATCCACCAGATTCGTGAAGCACAGCCCGTTAAACGGAATGCTCTGGAAATGGGAGGTTTCATTCATATCGCAGAAGTTGCCGATATCGCGGACGTACTTCGTGAGCCCTCTGCCGGCAAAGATATCGTAAATCTTGCCGATCCCGATAGCGTCAAATCCCTGCTGCGACAGGCAGTCGAGCATGGTGTCCTTCGGCGGAAGAAGCGAGAAATCATGTCTGCGCGGAGTCCTCGTAAACGGGAACTCTCCCTCGAAGGGACGTGCAATAACGCGGCCGACCGCGTTTTCGCCGGTCAGTATCTCCCGCGCCATGCGGCAGTATTCGTACAGGGTTTCCACCGGCACCACTGATTCGTGGGCGGCTATCTGAAAAACGCTGTCCGCTGACGTGTAGACGATGAGGTCGCCAGTGCGGATATGCTCCTCGCCGTAGTCTGCGATGACTTTGGTGCCACTGTAGGGCTTATTGCAGAGAACTCCCCTGCCGGTCGCCTCGCTGAATTTTCTGATGACGTCCTCCGGGAATCCGTTCGGGTAGGTCGGGAACGGCTTTGCCGACACGATGCCTGCAATTTCCCAGTGACCAGTTGTGGTATCCTTCCCGCGGGAGCGCTCTGCAATTTTGAGGTACGCGCCCCTGGGCTCGGGAACCGGCTCGCCGACGGTCACGCCGTCAATATTGAACAGCCCCAGGCTTCGCATATTCGGGACGTTCAGCTTCCCGGTTTCAAAGCAGGAACGCAGCGTGTTTGCTCCCTTATCGCCGAAATCAGCGGAATCCGGCATTTCGCCGACTCCGAAACTGTCCAGCACTATCAGGAAAACCCTCTTTGCATGTGACATACTAACACCTCATTTCTCATTCAGAAGCTTTACCGCCGAGCTTGTGCCGATACGATCACAGCCGGCTTCCAGGAACATTTCGAGATCCTCGCGGGACTTAACTCCTCCTGCGGCTTTCATCTTCACGCTGCCGCCGATGTGCTTCGCAAAAAGCCTGATGTCCTCAAGTTTCGCACCGGCAGTCCCGAAACCTGTGGAGGTCTTGATGTAATCCGCCCCAGCGTTGGTTACGCATTCGCAGAGCCGTATCTTCTCGTCCTCGGTGAGATAGCAGGTTTCGACGATGACTTTCAGGATCTTACCCGGGCAGGCGCTTCGCACATCGGATATCTCGTTCTGAACTCCGTCGAAATCGCCGTTCTTCACCATTCCGAGATTTATCACCATGTCTATTTCAGACGCGCCGTTCTCAACCGCGTCCCGGGTTTCAAGGCACTTGACGGCTGTCGTGTTATAGCCGAGCGGAAACCCTATTACGGTGCAGATATTCAGCGCGGGGAATTTGTCATGCGCGTACTTCACATAAGACGGCGGTATGCAGACGCTTGCGGTCCTTAGGCGGAGCGCCTCCTCGCACAGGCGGTCTATCTCCTCCGCTGTGGACGTGGGTCGAAGCAGAGTGTGGTCGATATGCGGCAGTATTTCGTTGTCGGTCATTTTATCCCTCTTTTCAAGGTCAGAGATCAAGGTCGGTACAGGTCAGCGGTATCGCAAGACCCATTCCCTCCGATACGACTATTTCGCATTCCGGAGCCAGGATAACGGTTTTCCCCCAGCTGAAGCGGATATTGAACGTCCTGCCGGAGCAGTTTTTTATTATCCCGAGGAACTCCCTGTCGGGAAGCGACTTCCCCGAATGCGACACGAATTCGATGTTGCCGTCGTTATACGGGTGGAAATCAACGTAATAATCGAGCGACGCAGTGACCTTTCCCTGTTTGTCGCGGTAAAGGTCGGTTATCTGGGACACCATCTCCGCCTCGCCGGATCTTGTACGGTAGACCGCCATGCTGAAGCACAGCGGATTATCATCGGTAAGCTCAATATACAGCGAGCCGTCTTTCAGCCTGGAGTGCAGCTCCGTTTTCATGTTCCTGAAATATTCGTCAAGCCCGGTATAGTGGTCGGATACCTGCGGCAGGCACTTCATAAGTCCGTATTCCCGCGCAAAACGCTCGAAAACGCGGAAAGCGCGCATCGCATTGTATCCCTGGCAGTCCATTTCGGCTATCGACAGCCTGTATTGAGAGTTCAAGGTGAACAGGGTTATCGCTTCGCCGTCATACTCCGCGCTTTCTATCAGCGAGGTATGTATGATGGTCCCGTCGGCGCAGTTAGGGCTTGAATGCCCGTAAACCGTGCCGTGAGCAAGATAACCCAGGTTACCCTGGTATGTAAGGTACCATTTGTATAGTATTTTCATAGGGTCCTCTGTTTATCAGGTGAACCTGAACGAGCGCAGCGACAGCATTCCGCTGGTTGTCATGCGGAGCGTGAACTGCCCGTCCAGCGGCTCTGCGGAGGCGTTGACGGTGGTGAATTTCGTCAGGCTTCCGGTCGGGGGTATCACTACCTCGGCGACCGTTCGCCCGGATTCAGCCGCAACGATGCTAAGCCTTACCTCCGGACCCGGGTTGGACGCGGTGACGCTCACCATGTGGTAGCTCCTAAGGCGGCAGTATTCATAGCTGATGCTGCTCTGCCAGTCGTTTATCAGCGCGTATTCATTTAGTTCAGCGTCCGCGTCGAACTTCACATCGACGTAATTCAGCGCAGACACCGCCGGTATCTCATCGCAAACCTCTACGCCCTGATAGTCGGACGCGTTGACCTTAATATCGCAGGTCCTGCGGATATCCGCAGAGGACGCGCCTATCATCAGCGTGTATGACCCGCTTATAAGGTCAAAATCGTTCTTGTTGACGTTCCAGTAAGAAAGGTCGTCCACCGGGAAAGTCAGCTCGACTGTCACGGTTTCACCCCGGGGAACGAAAACTCTCCTGAATGCGCGGAGCTGCTTCTTCGGAACGGTCATCGGGACGCCGTTGGGAGCGGCGTAAAGCTGTACTACCTCGTCGCCGTCCATCATGCCGACATTCTCTATGTCCAGCGTAACCTTTACGGTTTCACCCTTTGCGTAGGATATCTTGTCCGGCTTCGCGGCACAGTACCTGAATCCGGTGTAGCTCATTCCGTAGCCGAACGGGAACAGCGGCTCGCCGTCATAGTACAGATACGTCGAACGAGTGCGAACGATGTTGTAATCCTCGATGTCGCACAAATCTGCTCCGGAACGGTACCACGTCACCGGGCAGCGTCCTGCAGGCGAAACCTCGCCGAAAAGCGTGCGGAATACCGCACTGCCAAGCGCAGGTCCTGCGTGGCAGACATGCATCAGGGTTGAAATACGGTCATTGTCCAGCTGATACGGATAACCCGAAACCAGGTAAAGGACCGCGTTCGGATTAAGCTCCAGAACTGCGTCAAGGTTGCGGCTCTGCTTCTCCGGCAGGCGCAGATGCCTGCGGTCTGTGGTTTCCCGGGCGTTTATCATGGGATCGTTGCCGCAGAAAACTACTACGTTGTGCGCTTCGGTGGCTATTCTCCTTGCGCGCTCCGTTCCGTCGGAGAATATCTCCATCGTCATGAGGGAGTTCTTCGGCGCACGCAGCGCTTCGGAGGCGGTCAGCTCGCCCTCCGGCGTTATCGTAAGGAAACGTTTCTGCCAGTTTTTCAGGCGGCATTCCCTGCCGTTCTTTTCAAGAAAGAACAGCTCATGAACGAACCAGCCGAAAACCTGGTCTGCGGTGCACTTCATCACGCCACAGTCAGAAAGGAACTTGTTGTTCAGGCGGGAGCGCAGTGAAACTGCGCCATCGCCCCACTCGAACAGCTCAAACAGGCAGGCTTCGTTTAACAGCGGGCTGTCGCACCTGACAGAGCCGTCGTCGCTCACCGAGAAGTAGAAGCCATTGGCGGCGCTGCGCAGTGCTATCGTGTCGTTTCCGCAGTCGTAGATTATGTTTTCTCTGCCAAGCTGCGCGGTCAGCACGTCAAGGATCGTGCTGCACTTCGGGGAGGTCCCGGTGTACCAGTCGCGGAAAAGCATGTCGGCATGATATCCGATCACAGCAAGCTTTCCGTCCTTGCTAAGCGGAAGCACGCCGCGGCTGTTTTTCAGCAGTATCACGGATTTCTCCGCGGCTTCCTGCGCCAGCTTCGCGGAATCCTCGGAACAGAGCATTGATTCCGGGTAGTCGAACAGACTGATGTCGTCGAACTCACCCAGCAGGAATCTTGCCTTGAGCGGTCCGGTAAGTGCACGGTCGATGTCGGAAACCGAGATAAGCCCGGAGTCGAGGGCTTCCTGCGCGGCAGCCCTGACAATGTCCTCGTTGTCGGTCATGATATTGGCGCCGTTGTGCTTAAGTATCTTGACAAGCGCGGAGGTGTGATCGTCGTCGCTGCGGTGATACTGAACATTCTGAATAAAGTCCCCGCCGTCGGTCACCGCGAACAAAAGTCCCCACTGCTCCCGCGCAAACTGAAGCTCCGGCGAGCACAGCTGCTCAACGCCATTTACCTCGTTGTAGCTGGTCATGAGGCTTAGCGCCCTGCCCTCGCGGACGGGCTTCTCGAACGCCTTGAGGTAATACTCATGCTTGAGCCGCGTAGGTACGCTTGCGTTGCAGTTGACCCGGGTATCCTCGTTGTTGTTCGCGTAAAAATGCTTGAGCGTTGGGATAACGCGCATGTACTTTTCATCGGAGCCTGCCATTCCACGGGTATAGGCAGCCGCCATCGTTCCCGCAAGGCAGGGATCCTCGCCGTAGGCTTCCTCCGTTCTTCCCCAGCGCGGATCACGCTCCAGGTCTACGGTGGGCCCCCAGACGCAGAGCGACGCCTTGCCCTTCTGGCTGTATATCCGGGTTTCAACGCCTGCTACCTCGCCCATGCGCTCCATTACTCCCGTATCGAACGTCGCTGCAAGCCCGAAAGGCTCCGGGAATACGGTCGAGGGATAGTCGCCCTTGGGGTCGCGGCAGACCAGTCCCCGCGCGACCTCGGCGCCTATCCAGAATTCCTTTATGCCGAGCCTTGGGACCTCGTTCATGTGCGACGTAAGCAGCCCCAGTTTTTCCTCAACGGTCAGCTCGCCTAACAGGGTGGCAGTTCTTTCGTCAATGTCAAGTGAAGTATCGCGGAATCTGTATTCAGGCATGTTCAGCACCTCTTATTTCTTGGATTCTTCCTTTACACGCTTTCTCTTGCTCAGCTCCGCGTAGATGAAAATATCCCGGGAGCGTGTGATATGAAAGCTGTTCTTCTTTATGTAGTCGTTTGCCGTGTGCTTGGGTCTTGCTGTTTTCATGCAGGATTTCATTATAAGGCAGACTATCAGCGCGATTATCAAGCCGACAACTAGCGAAATTCCCGCCATTTTCAGGATATCCTGCGCGGTGAATGTCTCCGGTTCCTCGGAAACCTCGGTCGTATACTCCTCGTCAGAGATTGCGGCATTGTCCTCAAGATACAGCTTCTGAACATCGTCAGCCGCTGTCAGGTCCTGTTCAGCGTAAGTGCCGTCGGAGTCATCTTCCATGAGAACGGCAAATGGCTGATACTGCTCGGAATCATAGAGCGGAGCTGCGCCCGCCGACGCAGATACAGTCAGTGCGGCAAATGCTGCCGCGAGAACGGAAATGATCTTCTTCATGACAGCACCCCCTTAAAGAAACAGCTGGAGCAGCGTGCCGATAATTCCCACGCCGACCGTTATAGACGCGAATATCGCCCAGAACTTGCGCCAGCTTACCGGAAGCTCGCCGACAAACTTGCCGGTCTGCGCGTTCATCGCGAATTTGTATATTTTCCCGCGGTAGTTCGTGCTAAGTATCCACACGGGGAGCATTGCATAGCGTATCTTGCCTGTGTTCAGGCTCATGTTGGTGCTCTGGGCAGTCACGGTATCGTAGCCTACGACTGTATTTCTAAGCAGTTCCTGCATTCCGTTCTTGACGCGCTCGTTTGCGCGGGGCTGCGCGGCAACGGAATCCACATTGTACCTGTCCGCCAGGAATCCGGACAGATACGCCTGCTGGAAACGCTTTCCGGCGGATACGTCGAACGGCTCTATTGCCTCCATGTAGCACGCTTCCATCTTGTCGGAGCCGTTGACCGGAACGTCAGCGAATCCGGCTTCGCCCTCGCGGATAACCATGTAGTGCTCCGTGCGGGTGTAGTCGAAATCGTCAGTGGACCACTTCTTGACCTTGGTCGCGTCGAAACGCATTTTTCCCGCAGCGTCGCAGTCATACAGCCAGAACGGAACATACAGTCCCTTTATCTCCTCGATGCGGTGCTCGGAAACGAACGTCGGAGGGAGCAGCGGCTTTCCCTTGCAGAACTTGCGGAGAGCATTCTGCGCCTCCTCCTTGGTCTTGCTGAACGGAATTATCAGGTCAGGCTGGAGCAGTCCGGATACGTTGTTGTCAAGCACAACCGGGCTGTCGCAGTAAGGGCAGCTCGCCGCCGCTGAATCCTCGCTGACTGTGATCGTTCCTCCGCAGGACTTACATATGTAGTTCTTCAGCCCTGTCACCTCGCCGGGCGCGGTGTAAGGATCCCATGCGTACTCCTCGACCGGAGTGGAGTTCTCCTCACGCTCGAATTCCTCAAGGGTGGCTATATCGTAAGCATTGTCGCAGTAGTCGCATTTCATCTTCTGCTCGTTGGCGTCCCACTTTAGCTTCGCGCCGCAGCTGGGGCACTTGAATTCCTGTACTCCCATGATTACCTTCCTTTCCGCATAATCAGTTCATTTTCTTGCGAAGTATTGTGTGCGCAGGCACGCTTATATCCGTCGGGATAGTCAGCTTTTCCGTTGCGCGTCTTGCGATCTCTATCTGGATTCCGTCCGCGCCGAACATCTTCTCCGGCTTGAACACGATAGGCTCCGCGTGCGGCGGGAGCAGCTCCAGCTCGTCGTTCAGCGTGAAATAGTTGCGCTGGGTCAGGTGCATCACGCCGTTTTCGCACTCATCGACTACTCCGACGAAATCGTAATCGCGCATGTAGCCGCTGTCCGCAAAGTACTGCCCGCCGTTGGTGACTACCGTCGGATCCTGGGTCCCGGAGCCGTCCGTAGGCTTTCCATAGAAGAAGCCCGTGCTGTAGGGACGGTGGCTTATCTTGTTCACCTCGTCAAGCACCCACTTCGGAGGCTTTTCGCCCTTTAAATAGCTGTCCAGAGCCGCGCGGTACGCGTTGACCGTCAGCGCAACGTAATACGCGGATTTCGCTCTGCCTTCGATTTTGAAGCTGGTAACGCCCGCGTCGATCAGGTCGTCCAGGTGGTCTATCATGCACATGTCGCGGGAATTCAGGATATAGCTCCCGCGCTCGTCCTCAAATACCTTGAAGAACTGATTCGGACGCTTTTCCTCCATGAGGTAGTAACCCCAGCGGCAGGGCTGTGCGCACTCGCCACGATTCGCGCCGCGTCCGGTGAGGTACTCCGAGATAAGGCACCTGCCGGAAAAGCTGACGCACATCGCGCCGTGAACGAAAGTTTCGATCTCCATGTCCTCCGGGATCTTACGGCGTATCTCGCGGATATCGTCCAGCCCGACCTCCCGGGCGAGGACAACGCGCTTGGCGCCCATTTTGTACAGCTCTATCGCCGTCTGGTAATTCACTACGCCGGTCTGCGTGGAAATATGCAGCTCCATCTTCGGGGCGTACTGCTTTATCATGGAAATAACGCCGAGGTCGCAGGCTATCGCCGCGTCAACGCCGCATTCCTGCGCTGCCGCGATATACTCCGGGAACTGCTCTATCTCGCTGTTGAGCGGTATCGTGTTACAGGTGAGGTGCACCTTAACGCCGCGTTCATGGGCGAGCCTGACCGCACGGTCAAGCCCCTCCATGTCAAAATTCTTCGCGCCAGCGCGCATTCCGAAGCTCTTTCCGGCAAGGTAAACAGCGTCGCAGCCGTAGTCCAGCGCGGAGCGCAGGCACTCCTCGTCGCCTGCCGGAGCAAGAAGCTCTATCTGGTTCATTACTCTTGTCCCTCCTCGCGCAGAGCTGCGTCAATGATATTCTGCTCGTGCTTTTCGATAGTGCTTGCAAAGTAGAATACTCCATCGCTGCTGCTCAGGAAATAATAATAGTCGGTTTCAGCCGGGTAAAGCGCGGCATTTATCGCCTCCATGCCCGGGCTGCATATCGGTCCTGCTGGAAGTCCCTCGCAGGTGTAGGTGTCATAGGCGTTGATGACGTTCTCGTAGAGCGCAAGGGAGCTCTTGGGGATATTCGGGCGGATAACGTCCTCGATATAGTGATCGGTCGTATCAGACTGGAGGTGCGGATACTCGTACATATTCTCCAGACGGTTATGGAATACGGACGAAATGTTCGCCATGTTTTCCTCGTTGGTGCCCTCTTTCTGAATGATGGACGCAAGCGTTACGACCTGGTCGAATGTCAATCCCAGCTCCTTTGCGCGGGCGTACATCTTCTTGGTCACCTTATTGTCGAAGTTGGCGTACATCTTCTCCGCCGCCTTCTTGGCATACTCACTGGTATCCATGCTGGGCTTGTCAGGCAGGTCGTCGATAACGTAGAACTCATAGGTATCCGGGAACAGATAGCCCTCGAGTGCATAGAAGCGGTCCTCCGTAACGTCTATCTGCTCCTCGAAATCGTACTTCTCCTGCTTGGTGCGGTAGTACTTCTCGAAATCGTCAGCGCGGCAGACCAGGTTCTCCTCGAGAAGCTGACCTATCTGCTGCGCGTTATAGCCCTCCGGTATCATTACCGTGACGGTGTTCGTGTACTGGCGAACAGTTTTCAGCAGCGTGATGATATTGCTGTAGGACATGTTGGAGCTTACGGTGTACTCGCCGTCGAGGAATCCCTCGCCCTCGTCCTTCATGTTGATGTAGGCCTTGAACAGCCACGGCATTTCGATTATGCCGTTCTCATGAAGCGTTTCCGCGATGTCGTCCACGTTCATGCTGCCGCTTATGACGATGTCCGCTTCGTGACTCTTCTTCGCCATGCCGGTGTAGTCCATCAGTCCGACGATGACCTTCCATGCGAGGAACACGCCCGCGCATATCGCCGCAACGGACAGAACAACGCCAAGGAACACATGTCCCATCGTGCGGGTATGATTAGAGTAATTCTTCTTTTTGCGGCGCTTTCTTCGCTTCCTGACCGGATTTGCGGCGCGGGGCGCTTCCGGCTCCCCGGCGGCTGTCAGGGAATCCATCATGCGGGTGCTGCCGGGGTCGTCGGCGCTGTTCAACTCTGTGAAACGGTCGCGCGGCGATATCCCGGAAGCGTCCTCCGGCTCGGCGTCATGTATGCTGCTAAGTTCCCGGGTGGCTCCGAAATCATCGGAGTTATCATCGTTCACCGGAAATCCCAGCTGGTCAAAATTCTTATTATCCATATATTTTCCTCATGTATTGCGTTAGTCGGTGACTACGATGTCCGCACGGCGGTCGTGCAGCTCGGCTGGGACTTCCATCACGAAATCCGAGTAGCAGATAATGACGGACTTCCCCGGAAATCCCTCCAGGAATCTGTCGTAATAACCTCTGCCGTAGCCCAGTCTTAACCCGCTTCGGTCGCAGCAGAGTGCCGGGACTATGCACAGCGAATCCTTATCCGGAACTGCCGCGGCGTTGCGGCTGACCGGCTCCAGAATGCTGAACCGCCCCACAGCCAGCTCGCCGAACGAGCTGATCGGATAGAATGTCAGCTCTGAATCGCCGGAAACCGGAACTGCGACTGTCTTTCCGTGCCTGAAGCACCAGCTGATAAGCTCCCGGGTATCGACCTCTATTTCCGTGGAAACGTAGGTGAAAACTCCGCTGCACTCCTGCAGGTAAGGCACCAGACGCTCAAATATCTTCATATCCGCAGCGGCTCTGAATTCAGACGGCATGCTCCGGCGGCGCTGGATAAGCTCCCGGCGCAGCTGCTTCTTCTGTTCTGTGATGCTCATCTGTCGGCAACGATGGTCGAGCGCATTTCAGCGGATTTATTCGCTCCGCAGAGCACCTTTACAAGCTCCAG
This sequence comes from uncultured Oscillospiraceae bacterium, assembly GCA_934456315.1. Lineage (GTDB taxonomy): Bacteria > Bacillota > Clostridia > Oscillospirales > Ruminococcaceae > CAG-115. Next base: position 26,707 of record CAKSHG010000005.1, read on the forward strand.
ACCGAACTCTATCGCAGCGCCCGCGCCGCATGCCGTAGTGAACTGACCGTCTGTAACGCAGAGCTTATCCATCAGGACTTCCGCGCCGGTAAGGTACTGCTCGAATCCCGGAAAGCACACTACCTTTCTGCCGGAAAGCAGTCCCAGCTTGCCAAGAATGGACGGAGCTGCGCAGATTGCGCCGACCGGGATACCGTTGTCAGCGCAGTACTTTATCGCAGACTGCACGGTCCGGGACTTCTCAAGATTGAGCGTACCAGGCATTCCGCCGGGAAGCACGATGAGCTGAAGCGAGCTGTCGAGCTTAACTTCGGATTCGGTCAGGTCAGCGGTGACTTTTATTCCGTGCGAACTAGTGGGAGTTGACGTTCCGACTCCGACGAGCTTTACGTCGAGCTTTGAGCGGCGCAGCATATCAATAGGCGCGATAGCCTCTGTTTCCTCAAATCCATCTGCTAAAAAAACGTATATCATGTTAAACCTCCGTAAATGTTATCAGGAATTTTTCCTCAAGGAACGCCGGGTGATAGGATAATTTCGCCTTTCGCAGCCCCTCGGAGCCGGTGTCCTCCTCGCGGTTGATATAAGTGAATTTGTCAGCGAGAGTCTTTGCGAACTCGCAGTTTACCGCAGCATACGCGCCCTGATAGTTCAGCAGTGCCTTCTCCGCGTGGACTACGAATGTGTCAGCAGCGGAGGGTTCGCCGAACGTGAAAGCCTGCGGCTCGCCTTTCACGCGGAGCAGCCCGCCGGTGTATCCAAGCTCGCCGAAGCAGGTCAAGCTCTCATTAACTACGCCCGCTTCCGTGGATTTTTCCTCGTCAGGCTCTCCGGAATCCAGCCACTTGTTCAGCACCTCGCGGCAGTCGAGGATATTATCAGCCGTTATCGGCTCAAACGACCAGCTGTTCTCGTAGAAGCGATTCAGATGATTGCGTTTCGAATGATAGCGCTTTCCCTTTAGCTCGGCAAGGTCAGCCGAATTGTAAACGTAGTCGAACCCGTCACGGTCCGGAACCGCACCGACATCAGGGTAAAGCGACTTCAGGACCGCTGTGCACTCTGCATTCGCCGTCATAAGCAGCGGGATCTTCTGCGCCCTGCAATACTCTTTCAGCGCGGGTATCAGGCGCCGGATATCTCCGCTTCCTGCCGGGTAAAGGAACCTCGGCACGCCGTCGGTGTGGTCTGTGTTCTTCAGAAGGTAGAAATCCTCAAAGCGGCATATTTCCGCATTGTAGACATTTCTCCAGACGTAGTTGTTGCCAAATGTGTACAGACAGCCGCGGAAGTCCGACTCGGCGAGCAGCTTTACCGCCCATTCCCTGTCAGACAGCTCCGGGGGTCTGAAATAAAGCTCTGCCATCAGATATCCTCGGTTTCTTTCTTTATTCTGAGGGCGATCTCCTCGATGGACAGCGGCGATCCCCCGTCTGAACAGGGTATGATCCTCCAGCCCCAGCGGTCAGCCGTATAAAGTGCGCTCTCGCGGCAGCTTTTCAGAAATGCTACGCTGCTTTCGTGAATATCCTTTTTGCTTTCATCGCCGTTATATCGTGCGGAAAGCAGCTTCTGTGACACCTCGACCGGCATATCAAGGAAAATAACGCGGTCAGGCTCCGGAAGTCCAAGCCGACTGTATTCCAGATCCTTCAGCCATTCCAGGTAGTCGCTCCATTCCTCCCGGGGGAGCTTCGTCATCTGGTAAATCGCATTAGATGTCGTGTACCTGCCCGAAACGATAATGGAACCGCAGTCATAGTCCCTTTTCCAGTCGGTGACATAGCTTGCATAGCGGTCTGACGCGTAAAATCCGGAGGCGGCGTAAGCTCCCGCCCTGCCATCGCAGGGAATTTTTCCGGAAAGGTAATCGGAAACGACCCTGCCCGTGCTGCTGTCATAATTCGGGAAACTTATCAGCCTGGTTTCCTTTGAAGCCGCAAGGTTATTATATAGTATCTCGAGCTGGGTCGATTTGCCGCAGCCGTCCAGTCCCTCAAGTACGATTATTCTGCCCTTGTTCATTATTCTCAAATCCTATCGCATAAATATTCATATTATATTTTATCATATTTCTGCGATTTAGTCAATGCTTTTTGTATATTTTGTATCAAAGCGGACAAAAGCGGGCTGGTTTGCACCAGCCCGCCGCTTTGTTTATGTATTAGACATTATAAAGCTTGTCGTAATTTACAAGCTCGTTCAGTAGCTTGGGAACCTTCTCCTCCATCTGGTCATCAGGGAACTGACAGGTTCCTACCGCCATGTGTCCGCCGCCACCGTATTTCAGCATGAGCGAACCGACGTTAACACGGCTTGTACGGTTGAGTATCGAATATCCGACCGCGCAGGAGCAGCCCTTACCGCCCTTGCCGTCAACTATCCAGCAGGAAATGTTCTGCTCGGGATAGAGGCTGTAAATAAGGAATCTGTTACCGGTATATATCGGAGATATTCCGCGGAGGTCGGTGATTATAACATCGCCCTCGGTGCGTGTGTACTTGCGCACCATTTCCTTGAACTTCTCGGTCTGCTCGTTATAGAGCTTGATACGCTCCTGAATATCAGGCATCGCAAGTATCTCGTCGGTGCTCATATATGCGCAGCATTTCAGCAGCTTCTCCATGAGCTGATAGTTGCTGATGGTGAAGTTTCTGAAGCGGCCGAGTCCGGTTCTTGGGTCCATAAGAAAGCCGATAAGGATCCAGCCCTGGGGATTCAGTATCTCATCGCGGGTGAGGTTGCCGCTGTCCACCTTGTCAACAGCCTCCATGAGGTCGTCGAAGTTCGGGAAACGCTCCTTGCCGCCGTAGTACTCATATATGATACGCGCGCAGCTGGGAGTTATACGGCTCTCGCCCTTGTACTTTCCCTTGTACTTCCTGCGCTCTTCCTCGCTGGAATGATGATCGAACCACAGACCGCAGCCCTCAACGAACGGCACATTGGCGAGAACATCGTTCTCGGTCACGGGAATAAGACCGTCCTGGAGGTCCTTCGGGTGAGCGAAAGTCCAGGAATCCGGCTCGACAACCCCGGCGCAGAGCAGAAGCGCTCCGCATGCAAGTCCATCAAAATCCGAACGTGTTATAAGTCTCATGATGTTACCTCTCTATATCTGAAATAATATAACCTGTAAATTATCAGCAGGAATTCGGCGCTTTTACGCCTGTAACTATTATAGCAAATCTTTCCGCAAAAATCAACAGGAATTTCCCTTTTTTCACTATTTTTTTGTGCAATTGCAAATGATGTGCAACAATTTGAGCTTCCGCGGCGAACTGAACGGCTTCATTGCCGCAAGAAGGCAGTCGAGCTGCGCAAGAAGCTCGTTGCGCTCCTGACCGGAAACATCGTGACCTCCGAATTCCATTTTCTCCAGCAGCTCCGTGCATTCCGACAGCCCGGAACCAAATTTCTGGTCTGCCCTGCGGAAGAAATCCACGGGAAGCTCGCCGTTCGACGGAGCAACTCCGTGCTCCTCAAGCAGGTCAAGTATCAGTCGGTAAATCTGACCCGATCGGAGAGTCGGCTCACCGGTTTTCAGTTGGTCGAGCGCCCTGAGCGCACGTTTCCGCAACGCCTGGTACCTCGAAACAACCACTATCAGCGCTATGACCACAGCGATAAGCACAGCGGCAAGCGGCAGGAACGGCGCTATAACGTCCATTATGCCGGGAGCAGCCGGTGCGTCAACAACGCTGGGCTCGGCTGTTGTTCCGGGATTCTCCGGCTCTACCGGAGCAGGTACGTCGTCCGGTGCAGTCTGCTCCGGACGGGATTCTGCAGGGCGTTCAGGGCGGCTTTCAGTCGCTTCGTGCGTACTGTCACTCTCCACGGGAAGCGGGTCTTTTCTGTCCGGATAAGCCGCAGAGCTTGTCGGGTCGAACGTCACCCAGCCGTACTCGCCAAGGTACACTTCGACCCAGGCGTGCAGGTTCTTTTCGCGGAGCAGCACGGAATTGCTGCCGTCCGCGCTTTCAACGTAGAATCCGGTGCAGTAGCGCGCAGGGATCCCCAGTTCGCGCAGAATCAGCGTCATCGCGCTGGCGTACAGCGAGCAGTGTCCGCGCTTCGTGTCGTCCAGGAACTGCATCACCGGATTGCGGCTGTTGTTGCTGCCGTCAAGGGAATATGTGTAGTTCTCTCGGAGGTAATCGGTCACAAGCTCGGCTACCCAGTAACGTCTGTCAGGTGAAACGTTATCTTCCGACGCAATTTCAGCAATGTCCGGGATTTCGCGCTCAATGTAATCGCTTATATCCTCGCGGTAATCGTCAGGAATGCCAACGTAGGTGCTGTTGACGTAATCCTCGTAATCAGAGATCACGTCCGGTTCGGTCATGCCTGGCACTACAGAGGAATAGATATCGTTGACAGTACACCCGGCGTCGAGAAACGCATACGCCGTCTTAGAAATGTACATCAAACCATTTGAATCCGATTCGTTGTTTGTAAATTGCGGTACGATAGCAGTGCACTGAACACTGTTCACATGCCCGCCGGCGCTGTCAGATACCCTCACTGCGTAATCCGCGAACACATCGAAGCTGTCATTTTCGTAGAACGAAAATTCCGCCGTATACGCCGGCAGGAACACGACGTTAGTGTCACACAGGTAGTCTATCGTAACGTCAGAGGTCGTGACGATCGGGTTTTCCTCCCCGGTGTCGTACAAGTCCTGGTTTCCGGTCGCGGAGAGCAGCGCGGCAATGACTCTGCCCTCGCAGGGACGGTAGGTATCTTTCAGCCCGGAGCTGCTCCAGAGCTCCGGCTCGCTGCTCACGGCGGTCGTCCAGGAGGTGCCGTTGAAATCTATACCGATATCGCCGCGAAGATAGAACGGACGGTCGCCGGTGTAATCCACCCGGATTATCTCCCGCTCTCCCCTGCCGGGAGTTATAATGTTCAGCGAATCCTGATTCGTCTTTCCGCCGTGGGTGAAGTACTCCGATGCTGCTCCCTGATCAAACGGGGACTGCGATACGCTGTTGTCCGACGCAAGGCTGGTAACGAATTCGTAAGCCCTGGAATAGTCGATGCTCCCTCCCGCGGGGATAATTGCAGCTCCCGCCATAAGGCAGACAGCCGCCAGGGCTGCGCAGTACATTCCAACGCTGAAATACTTGGAATAGAAGTTGCACTTCATCTCAATACGCTTGAAATACGGTGCGGAACGGATACGGTGCATGAACGTCCGTTCCTCGTGCAGAAGCCTGCGGCGATAGTCGGAGGTACTGCTGTGTTTCACGGCAAGACCGCCGGAATAATTCCTGCGTATCGCAATGAGCCCCGCAAGGGAAGCAAGCGCCGGAACAAGCCACAGCGAAAACTCCAGCCGCTCCGAAATAAGCGCCGGAACGCAGAGCGCGATAAAAATCACAACCGCCGGAACAGGAACAAGCCTGCCGGAAAAGCAGGCTGAAATTATCAGGCTGTAGATCACGCAGAGGATCAGCGCACCCAGAAGCACTCCCTCAACGTAAGGCGTGTTAAGCCCGTCGAGGATCTCTCCCCTGTGGAACAGGAACCTCCTCGGGTAGAGAAATCTGCCCTCGACTGTCAGCATGCAGGCGTCCGCGAAATAGGTGAGCCTGCGGGAAAGCTCGTCCCACTGGAACCAGGCAGCAACTCCGCCGATGACCGCGAGCGCAGGAACGGCAAATCGTTTCCGCACGAAAGTGAACAGCGCGCAGAACGCGCAGCACAGCGCCGCGCTGATCCCCGCCATGAGCGGAACACTGACCGGGAAGCCCAGCTCGTTCACGATGAACGCGAACGAACTTCCGCAGAACAGCGCCGCCAGAAGTATCTTTTTTATAACAAGCAGCGGAGTGACCGGCTTGGAGCAGTAATATCTGTCGTAGACGAGCACTCCGTCCGAAAAGAAATCTTTAGTCATTAAACGATCCTTTTATCAGGAGAATATCCTGATACCATGTTTTTTCAGCGAGTCGTTGACATACGCGTAATGCATATTCTCCCACTGCTCGTATCCGCTGAACTTCTCCAGCTGTACTCCGCCGCATATTGCCGCAGCTGCCGTCAGATGGGAGCAGATGGAGCCGTTCCAGATGTAGTTCACGCCGCGGAACTGCTTGCGGAGCGCGATGACGTCCTCCTGACGTATCGCGTTCGGGCACACGATCCTTGTGATGGAGAACTTGTCGTCCACCGGAGCGGTCACTTCCGCGTCGGAAACGCAGTCGCTTATCGAGCCGCTGACGCGTCCGGGGCGTCCGACCCACTCGCACATCTCGCTGTAGCTCATCGACAGCTTTTCCGCAAAGCACTGTCGGAGTATCGTTACTACCGCCCTGCCCAGCGCACGCTCGTCGTCCTCCGGAAGGTTCAGTATACCGGAATCACGGAAGCACTTCTCGAGCTTGTCGTCTGGTATCTCGTCGGAAAGCTGGTCGAGCTTTGCACGGATATCCTCGTCATTGATGTCAAACGCCTCTGCGATGACCGCGTTCGCGTCCGGGGTCTGCTTTATTGAATCTATTATCCCGCCGCG
>CAKSHG010000006.1 GCA_934456315.1 uncultured Oscillospiraceae bacterium
GTCTGGCTGCCGTCAGTGAATACGAACTCCACATCGGTTTTGTCGCCGAACGCATCGTAATATGGAATCGTGTATGTCTGCGCTGTGGAACTTAACAGAGCGATATCTCCCTGCTCGCTGCCAGAAGCATAAAAACTTCCAGCGGTCTCCATATCAGCAGCCGAAGCCGCCATCGGGGTAGTCAGCACTGCCGCGCCTGCAAGCATAAGCGCCAGCAATCCCTTCAGTCTTTCTTTTATCAATATTATCTTCCTTTCTCAAGTGCATAGTTATCCCATACCTTGCTATATTTTACCGCAAATCTTGTTTTTTGTCAAGTGGTAACTTCCCAATTGTTGTCTTATTCTTCCTGAATGTAATATCAGGCGCGAAAAGCAATGCCTTTTCGCGCCTGATATATCAGACTGTAATTTACAGCTTCACGACCTCGAACATATTCTGGAGCACCAGCCAGTTCGGCACATAGCACCGGTTGACCGTCCACCAACTCGCACCCGCAAGCCCGTACTCGTCGATAAGCCCGAGTTTCGCGGAGATACTGCGCGGGTCGTCAAACCAGACCACATGCTGCGTTCCGTTGTCCGTGTAGTAGAAATACGGCGTCTGCGCCTGCTCGTCGTACTGTATCTCCGCACCATATCTAAGCGCAAGCTCCACCGCCTGGGTGAATCCCACGCTCTGCGCGGGGGTCCCGCGCATGAAAGGAAGCGTCCAGTCATAGCCGTAATTCGGCATTCCCATCAGTATCTTATCCGGAGGTATCTCTGTCACGGCGTAGTCCAGCACGCGGCGCACCTCGTTTATCGGGGAAACCGCAAGCGGAGGTCCGTATGTATACGTCCGGCGTCATTATAGTGTTCGGGTTTACAGAAATCTCTGCCTTGTGAGTATACAGCACATTACCCGGTCGGAGATAAATCCACGCAGTGGCTTCGGGTAGTACTCCAGCAGTGGTGCAAGCAGATGTCCGATATCGGCTCTTGTGAACTTCGGGAGGCTCAACTGATTGCCGTACAGCCGACGGACAGTACCCATCTTTCGGTTGAAGCTACTGCTTCATGCTCTCCCCCACTTCCCTTTTCAGCAGATGGGCAAGCGTGATAATAGACTGACCCTCTTTCAGAAAATCCGAACTGGTGCAGCATACCCGCTCCTGACCGTGCGCAATAACACGGCTGATGTCGTACCGCACGAATGTAAACGGCGTGTCCTGTTCAATATTGCTCCGGCACAGAAGCTGCGAAACCATCGTTTCCGCAAGAGCTTCATAACCGAACTGATCTCTGGACCCCGAAGGAACCCACAGCATTCTCGCCTATCGACTGCCATGTTACTGCCTGCGACCTTGAGGAAAGTATCGGCTTACGCTCTGTATAACTTATGAGGTTTGGAATTTTTCGACAAACCAAAAGGCGCTGTCAATCAGGCAGCACCTTTTATTATTTCACGTTTGCTTTATTCAACAAGAGCCGAATAGGAACCAGGCTTTCTGTCCTTGATATAGTTCAGACCTGAGAATTGTTCTCTTCCCCAGAAGATATCACGTTTCAGATCATTTATCTCATAATATGCGATACCCTCCGCATTATCTGTAGTTGCAAGTATTCTGCCAGCAGGAGAAATTATGTTGCTGTGTCCGAAATAATCGCAGTCTCCACACGCGCCTGTCTGATTTGCCGAAATGAAGTATACGCTGTTCTGAAGCGCGCTGGCACGTTCACAGAGATCATAGCTGTAGTATGCATGGTCCGTTTCATAGTCATGCGGCTGCGTGGTGAAGCAGGTCGCAGTTGGCTTCAAAATGATCTCCGCGCCGCCAATGGTCAGCGCACGCGAACTTTCCGGAAACCACGCGTCATAGCATATCAGCATGCCTATCCTGCCTATCGGAGTCTCGAAAACTGGGAATTCGTCCCCCGGATAATAAACATGCACTTCATCGCCGGGTTGGTGTACCTTGCGGTATTTTCCGATAAATCCATCGGGACCGACGAGCACTGCGGTATTGTAAAGCTTACAGTAGTCTTTGCTGTCCTTTTCCGTCATTCCGAAAGCAACGTATACGCCGCGCTCATGCGCCTTTGCTATGACCGCCTGTACAGACGGTCCGTCCGGCACTGTCTCTGCGTTCTCGTACTGGTAGATGAATTCGTTTTTCGACTGGTCTGTGCCGCAGTCCATCGCGGAAAGATTCCTGAGATATCCCTGCAGGCTCTGCTCCGGCAGCAGTATCAGGTCTGCCCCGTTGTCCGCCGCCTCGTCGATGAATTTAAGATACTTCGCGAGATTAGCGCTCTTGTCATAACAGCAGTTCATACATACAGTAGCTATTTTCAGCATTTTCATTTCCTCCTTATCATCTTATCCCAAGTACCGGCGGCTGCGGGTCTACCAGCAGGTCATACCACAGAGGCTGGCGCATGCATACAAGATCCTTGCGGCGTACCACATTCGTGGGATAAACCGAATCTTTCAGGTTTGAAGTGTCTATTTCCATTGTGCCAAGCTCCTCGCCGGAAGCCGGAAGAATAATTTCCTCGCGCGGGAACTTGAATGTATCCGGACCGAAAACGCCGCTCCTGCCGAAGCAGCCGTCAGTTCTGTTCGCGAACACCGTATAGCAGTTATTTTCTCCTGCCCTGACTCTCCAGAGGTGCCAGTGAATGGCGCTCATTCCACGGGGTATCGGATAGTTGTGCCATGCAGTCGTGGCGGGAAGCCCGTAAGGCTCCGGGAAAGAAGCCGCAGACGGACACAGAATGATATCCACACCGCGCAGCGCGAGCATTCTTCCGCACTCAGGCACCATTGCGTCGGAGCCTATCATGATACCCACGCGTCCCAGTGGGATATTCGCGTGTGAAAACTCCTCTCCGGCGCAGGCGTTCCACTTCCTGTCAGACGCGCTGAGATGAAGCTTCCGGTAAACCATGACCAGCCCCTCCGGTCCGGTGAGCGCCGCTGAATTAAAGAGATTTTCACCATCTGTTTCCACGAATCCTGCGCAGATATACATATGATATTTCATTGACAGGTCGATAAGTTTGCATACCGTATCTCCATCGGAGGTTTCGGCGAGCGCACCTGCCGCCCCGCTGTCCACGGGAGTGCCGGTGCAGCTGAGTTCCGGGAACACCACAAGCTCGCTTCCCTCGGCGTGCGCTTTCGCGGTCAGCTCCGATATCTTTGAAAGATTGCTCTGCTTGATGCCGTATACCGGGTTCATCTGCGCCGCGGTCACTCTGGACTTCTTTCCCTCTGGGAGCGGGTCGTAGCCGTAAAGCCTGAAGAAATCAAGCGGATTCCAGAGGAACGGGTCGGAGCAGATATCCATGTAAAGCTCCGGACGGCGTATCTCCATTTTGTCCGTGCCGTCGGGCAGCTTATGGCTGCGGGCTGCGGAAATATCCACCTCGCCGTAGCATATCTCATCGTTGTGGTCGACATAGGACTGTATCGTGCCGTCCGGATCAATAAGACAGCTTCCTCCGGAGAACTGTACGGTGCGTTCAAGTCCGCAGCGGTTGCTTTCCAGAACATAGCACCCGTTGTCGAACGCGCGCGTTATCCAGTATGGAGCCGGTGTCTTTTCCGCCAGCCAGTTGCTGACATGTACGATGACATCAGCGCCGCGGAGCGCTTCCAGTCTTGCCGTTTCGATGAAGTGTATATCCATACAGATAAGTATACCGATGTTGCCGATGGGCGTTGCAAACACCTGGTGATCAAAGTCGCCCTGCTTGGTCCATTTTGGCTCGGAGATATAGGAATGCGTTTTTCTGTGGCAGCCTATCACGCCGTCCGGACCGATGAGCGCAGCAGAATTATAATAAAGACCTGTGGTACTGTCCACCTCCGGCATTCCTACCACGATGTAACAGCCATACTTCTTTGCTATCTCTCCGAATCGCTCTGTAGTTGGACCAGGAATAGTTTCAACATAAGGTGCGACCTCGCTGCGGTCGTACCAGCAGTATCCGGTTGTCGCCATTTCAGGGAGCGCTATCAGCTTTGCACCGTTCTTTGCCGCCTCCTCAACCAGTCCGAGCTGGTGAGCTATGTTTTCTTCCTTTCGGAATAGTACCGGGTCGCAGTTTATCGACGCGGTTTTGTATTTCGGGAACTCAGGTGCGGCTGAGCTGCCGCAGGCGCATTTGATAATTTCACTCATGTTCGTGTGCATTCCTTTCTTCTTTTCTACGGCGGATCAGATCCGTCTTCTTTGAATTTTATTATATCAGCACTTTCAGATTTTCACAACGGAATATATTTTGATTACCCCGGAATATTTATAGGTGCGCAGCCATCAGTCGCGTCTTTTAGAGTTATTTTCGTGGCTTTACGTCATATTTTCCGAAAGCCTGTGCTGTTATATTATATATAGAGAGAAATTGCAAGTTTTATTTTCCTAAATTGCAAAATCAATAATTTTTAGGGGGAAAATCAAAAATTACTGCATTTTCATTCCGGGTATTTGGGGTTATAATATGACCATAGCACGGAAACACAAAACCGGCTGAACAAAAGGAAAGGAAAGATAGACTATGAAACTGAAAAGAAGATTAAGCGCGATCCTCGCCTGCGTAACTGCAGCATTCACACTGACTGCATGTTCCGGCGGCAGCAATTCCTCGGTCGAAGGTTCTTCGGCGGACAGCAGCTCCGGCAGCCCGACAGCCTCCGATGGCGACACCATCAAGATCGGCGTACTTGAGGATATTTCCGGCGACAACTCGCTGGTAGGCGTTCAGAAATACCACGGCGCACAGCTCGCCATCAGCGAGATCAACGCTGCCGGCGGTATCAACGGCAAGCAGGTAGAGATGGTATTCGCAGATGGTCAGTCCGACAACAGCGTATACCAGGAAATGATGAATAAGTTTATCCTGGAGGATAACGTAGACGTCATCATGGGCTGCTACACATCGGCTTCCCGCGAGGCGGTAAGACCCATCGTAGAGGAAAACAATGCGCTGCTGTTCTATAATAACCAGTATGAGGGCGGCGTGGCTTCACATAACGTATTCTGCACCGGCGCTATCCCGGAGCATCAGATCACAACGCTTATCGAGGGTATGATAGATGAATACGGACCCAAGGCTTACATCATCGCAGCTGACTACAACTTCGGTCAGATCAGCACAATGTGGGTAGAGCAGGAGATCGAAAAGAACGGCGGCGAGCTGGTCGGCGAGGAATTTATCCCGCTGGAGGTTTCCCAGTTCTCCAGCACCATCGCGAATATCCAGGCTGCACAGCCGGACTTCCTTGTAACGCTGCTTGTCGGCACGGCACAGTCCTCCTTCTATGAGCAGTGGGGCACAAGCGGTATCGAGGGCTGCCCGATGGCAACTACCGTAAATATCGCGCAAGGCTACGAGCACAAGCGCTTTACTCCTCCTGCACTTGAAAACATGTATGTAACGGCTACCTATGTTGAAGAGCTTGATACTCCCGCTTCCAACGACTTCAAGGACAGATGGCACGCAATGTTCCCCGATGAGCCTTACATCGGTATGGAGGCTGAATCCGAGTACACCGGTATCTACCTCTACAAGGCAGCCGTAGAAAAGGCAGGCACCACAGATGTTGAAGAAGTCATCAAGGCTCTTGAATCCGGCGAGATCAGCTATGACGGCCCTGCTGGTATGGTAACTGTAGACGGCGCAACACACCATGCGATCAGAAACGTATATCTCTTCAAGTGCAACGCTGACCACAGCCTGACTCTTGAAAAGACCTGGGAAGCTGTAAAGCCTGACTGGCTGTCCTCCGTAAAGGGCATCGATCTCAGAGAGAGCGCTCCTAACGAGCAGTACACACCCCTTGACTAAATGAAATAGCACGGTAATGATGCCGGTCGGGAAACGGTGTTGTTCCGAACCCGACCGGCATTCTTTATCCGGAGGTGATAAGATGACCTACTTATATCAGTTCTGTGATAACTTCTCATTCCTGGTGCTGTCCGCTATGGGGCTGTCGATCATATTCGGAATGATGGGTATCATCAATCTTGCTCACGGCGAATTTATCATGCTGGGAGCATACATAACAACATTCTTCGCGACCAACGGCGTTCCGCTTCCGCTGGCTATCCTCTTCGGAACGCTCGGAACAGGCATTTTCGGCATTATAATCGACCGGCTGATAATCTGCCATCTTTACAGCCGCCCGCTGGATTCAGTGGTGGCGACATGGGGCATAAGCCTGGTGATGTGTCAGGGAATGCGAGTGCTTTTCGGCTCGTCGATAGCCGGAACATCTACCCCGCTCGGCTCCTTCACCGTTGACGGCACGAAATATTCCATCTACAGAATGGTGCTGGCTGGTATCGCCGTGCTGCTGGTAGTGGGTGTGTTCCTGCTGTTCATGCGCACGAAGATAGGACTCCACGCAAGGGCGACCATGCAGAACTGCGGTATCGCAAGTTCCCTGGGCGTTAACTCCGGCAAGATGTACGCGCTGACATTCGCATTCGGCTCAGCGCTTGCAGGGCTCTGCGGCGGTCTTTACGCTCCAACTATGTCCATAACTCCCGACATCGGTCAGAACTTCATGATGGAGAGCTTTGTAACGGTAATTGTCGGCGGAACTAATCCGCTGGTCGGCACAGTTCTCGCAGGCGGCGCCCTCGGACTTGTCAGAAGCGCGCTGGAAATGGCATACGGCACATTCGTCGGCAGAGTTGGTCTGCTGATCGTTGCGATAATCTTTATCCGCGTGGTTCCCAAGGGCTTCTCCGGGCTTGTAGACTCCATCAGAAAGAAAGCGGAGGTCAAGAAACATGCTAAGACCAAGACTTAAATCATTCCTGTCAACTGAAAACGTCATTTCAGTACTGCTGATACTGGCTGCGGCGCTTCTCCCGACTTTTATGAGCGCCTATAAGGTCAGCGTATATTCCTACTTCTACACAACCGCTCTGATGGGGCTTAGCATAGCGCTCATCTGGGGCTACACCGGAATTTTCAGCTTCGGTCAGGCTGCGTTCTTCGGAATCGGCGGCTACACCTATGGTATCCTTGCGAAAATGTGGGGCGACACCGCTCTGACGCCGGTGGCGCTTGTTATCGGAGTGGTTCTTGCCGCGCTGGTGGCTGCGATACTCGGTTACTTCATGTTCTACGGCGGGATAAACGACGTATTCGTCGGACTTATCACGATGTGCTTCACGATAGCACTGGCAACGTTCATGGGTCAGACCGCAGGATCCCAGTGGAAGATAGGCGATGTAGCCCTCGGCGGATTCAACGGACTCACCAAGATCCCGACGCTGTATTTCGGTGATTTCAAGTGCGATAAGGTGGCGTTCTATTACGTAACGTTCATCGTCCTGGCAGCCGTATACATCGCGCTGAGAGTACTCAAGCGCACCAAGGTCGGCTATGCGCTGCTTGCTATCCGCGAGAACCGCACCAGGAGCGAGCTCTTCGGCTATAACGTTAAGAAGATACAGGTGATCGTATTCACTGTCGGTGGCGCCATCGCAGGACTTGCAGGCGTTCTCTATGCCGCATGGGGCAATTACATCACACCGAGCAATCTCGGTCTGGACGCTTCTACACTGGTGGTAGTCCTGGTTGCAGCCGGCGGACGCAAGAATCCCACCGCGGCGCTTATATTCTCAGTGGCATACAGCATTATCGCAAACCATCTGTCCTCCAGCGGCAGCCAGTTCGCGCTGATAATTCTCGGACTTATTCTGATCCTTGTTATACTGTTCGTCCCAAACGGTATCATCGCATCGCTGTTTGACATCTGCGACAGAGCCATCGCACGACTGTTCGCGGGAAAGGGGATAAACACACTCAAAGATGGAGGTGAAAAGGCATGAGCGAAGACAACACCATTCTCGAACTGATAAAGGTATCGAAGCAGTTTGGCGGTATCCAGGCGGTAGAGGACTTCGACTTCAAGGTACAAAAGGGAGAAGTTCACTGCCTTATCGGACCTAACGGCGCCGGCAAGACCACAGTGTTCAAGCTCATCACCGGATTGTACCCGGTATCCTCCGGAAGAGTAAAATTCAAGGGCGTGGATATCACGAATATGAGCGCTGCAAAGCGCGCCCGCAACGGACTGAGCATCAAAATGCAGGTGCCCGGCGTATTTGAGGAACTGACGATGCGTGAAAATATCCGCATCGCGGCGGGCAACTACATACCCGCTGCAAAGCTGGACGAGGAGACCGAACGTCTCATAAAGCTTGTGAAGCTGGACAAGCTCGGCAACCCTCCGGTACACAATATGTCCCACGGACAGCAGCAGTGGCTTGAAATAGCAATGGCGCTGTCCTCCAAGCCGGAGCTGCTGCTCCTTGACGAGCCGGCAGCCGGAATGGGGCCTGAAGAGACCGCATTCACGGCAGAGCTTGTCAACGAACTGAACGCGACCGGGCTTACGATCCTTTTCATCGACCACGATATGGATTTTGTACGCCAGATCGCGCAGAAAGTCACAGTAATGCACTATGGAAGAAAGTTTGCATACGGCACCGTCGATGAGATTAGCAATGATCCGGGAGTAAAGCAGATTTATCTCGGAAACGTCTGACGAAAGGAGCGGAAAATTATGATCCTTGAAGCAAAGGGTGTGACCTCCGGTTACGACAGGATAATGGTCATCAACGACATCTCCGTTTCGGTTGACAAGGGCGAGATCGTTTCGATAATCGGGCGCAACGGTGTGGGTAAATCCACATTCATGAAAACGCTGATAGGTCTGATAAAGACTTCCCGCGGCTCCATCGAGTTCGACGGCGATGATATCACAAAGATGAAAGCGCACAACCGCGCCAAAGCCGGGATCGGATACGTCCCGCAGGGTCACGGTATATTCCCCGGACTGACCGTTGAAGAAAACATGAAGATGGGCAGCATGATAAACACCGCCGGCAAAAAGGGTAATTACGACATGGTATACGAATACTTCCCGCGGCTGGCGGAACGCCGCAAGCAGATGGCAGGAAGCATGAGCGGCGGCGAACAGGCGATGCTTTCCATCGGCAGAGTGCTCGTCGGAGACCCGAAGATACTCCTGCTGGACGAGCCGAGCGAAGGCGTTCAGCCGAACATAGTATCCCAGATGGGCGAAATCGTGGAGAAGATAAGCCGTGAACTTGGGCTTACAGTACTCATGGTCGAGCAGCACATGGGACTTATTCAACAGATAACCGAGCGCGCGTACGTCCTCGACAAGGGACAGATAATCGCCTCGCTGGACAAGGCGCAGGTCAACGATAATGAAGTTATAAAGCAGTATCTTACAGTATAGAAAGGACGATATATCATGACAGAGATCAGACAGCCGGGCGCTTATTCATACGCATTCAGCAGATATCTTGAACCCATCGCAAGGGTAAAGCAGGGTGAGACCGTGGTTATCCACACCCTTGACGCATTCGAGGACAGGATCAAGTCCGAGGACGACCTCCCCTCTAAGGTACTGGGAAAATACCTCAATCCCCAGACCGGTCCTATATTCATCGAGGGCGCGGAAGCCGGCGACACGCTGTGCGTTGAGATAGTCAACATCGAAGCCGACCGCGATTACGCCGTAAGCTGCAATCAGCCGAATTTCGGCGGACTTGTTTCTACTCCGACGACCCCGTTCCTCAATCCTCCCCTCGGCGAAAAAGTGTGGATATACAAGAAAGAGGGCAACATGTTCCGCTGCAACGACAAGCTGTGCTACGAGTGGCGCCCGTTCTTCGGAACCATCGCGACCGCCCCTGACATGGAGGCTATATCCGCGCTGACTCCGTTCGACCAGGGCGGCAACATGGACGTAACGGACATCTGCCCCGGAAACAAGGTATACCTGCCTATCAAGTGCGACGGCGCGATGTTCTATATCGGCGACTGCCACGCGCGTCAGGGCGACGGTGAGCTTATCGGCACCGCACTGGAGATAAACGGCAAGGCGACGCTGAAATTCACCGTACTGAAAGGAAAGCACATCAGCTGGCCGCGCATCGAGAACGATGAATACATCATGTGCGTCGGCAGCGCAAAGCCGATGGAGGATTCCGCGCGCATCGCATACACTGAGCTTATCAAGTGGATGGTCGAGGACTACGGCTGGGACGAGCTTGAAGCCTATGAAGCCTTGACCCAGTGCGGCGAAATGTACGTCGGCAACATGGTAGACACTTTCTACTCCCTTGTTGCAAAGGTAAAGAAAAAGTATCTGTAATACGTATGAGAGGTGATATTCAATGAGCCTTGGCATCGAAGATATCGAAAAGATCATCAAGGATAACGATGTGGAATTCATCAGGCTTCAGTTCACGGATATGCTCGGTCACATGAAGAATGTGGCAGTGCCGAAATCCCAGCTGGAAAACGCACTGAACAACAAGATCACCTTTGACGGTTCCTCCATTGAGGGCTTTTCAAGGGTGGAAGAATCGGATATGTACCTGCGACCCGACCCGGACACATTCACACTGGTGCCATGGCGTCCGAAGCAAAGCGCAGTCGCACGAATGATATGCAGCATTCACGACCCGGACGGAAATCCGTTTGCCGGAGATCCCCGTCATATACTTCAATCAAGTGTTGACAATGCGGCTGATATGGGGTATACTTTTAATGTCGGAGCAGAGTGCGAGTTCTTCATATTCCATAACGATGAGTTCGGCAGACCAACCACTGTCACTCACGACAAGTCAGGCTACTTCGACCTGGAGCCGCTGGATCTCGGCGGCGAGGTACGTCGGCAGATAGTTCTGGCACTCGAGGAGATGGGCTTTGAGATCGAAGCTTCCCACCACGAGGTCGCAGCCGGTCAGCACGAGATCGACTTCAAATACAGCGAGGCGCTGAAAGCCGCGGACGATATCATGGCGTTCAAGTTTGCGGTGAAATCCATTGCAAAGAAGAACAACCTGTTCGCGTCATTCCTGCCTAAGCCCGTCGAGGGTGTCAGCGGCTCCGGAATGCACCTTAATATGTCGCTGTTCAAAGACGGCAGGAATATATTCTACGACCCTGCCGACCCGAAGAAGAACGGTCTGAGCAAAGAGGCATACTGCTTCATTGCAGGTCTGATGAAGCACGCAAAAGCGCTGACCGCAGTGTGCGACCCGCTGGTAAATTCCTACAAGCGCCTTATCCCCGGTTATGAAGCGCCCACAGACATCGCTTGGAGCTGCAAGAACAGAAGCCCGCTGATAAGGATACCCGCGGCGCGCGGCACCGGAACAAGAGTGGAATTCCGTTCGCCGGATCCCGCAGCAAATCCGTACCTGGCGCTTGCCTGCTGTCTGGAAGCGGGACTTGACGGAATAAGGAACGGACTCACTCCGCCGGAAGAGGTCAGCGACAATATATACGACCTCACGCCGGAGCAGCGTGCAGAACGCGGTATAGAGTCGCTTCCGCTCAGCCTTGAGGAAGCGCTTGAGGAGCTGAAAAAGGACGAGCTTATCAAAGGTGTGCTGGGAAGCCATATCTGTGAGAAGTTCATTTATCTCAAGGAGCAGGAATGCGCCGAGTACCGCCGGCAGGTCAGCCAGTGGGAGATAAACAGATACCTCGCGGTATACTGAGTTTCAGAATCACGAAAATAAAGCTGCCGTGGACTATCCGGTTCACAGCGGCTTTTTGTGTTGTAATAAGGATACGGTGTATATGTACAGTATAATGATCGTTGACGACAGGGAGATATTCCGCCGCCAGCTGAAAAGATTTCAGGCATTTTGCAGCAGCGCTGCTTTCAACATAGAGTATGAAGCGCAGAACGGCGAAGAGGCGCTTGCGTTGCTTCGCGAAAATAAAATAGATATGGTGATCACCGATATTAAAATGCCGATCATGGACGGTATCGAATTACTCCAGCATATAAAGGAGGAGAATCTCTGCGGCTGCGTGGTTTTCCTGAGCGAATATGCGGAGTTTTCATATGCGCGTCAGGGACTGCAGATGGGCGCGTTCGATTACCTTGTAAAGCCTATATCTAACGAAGCAGTTAAAGTGCTGCTGGACAGAGCTGAATCGCTGCTATCAACAAGCCGCCGCTCATGGCTGGATATCACGGACGCACAAAAGGAACGCATAGCGCAGTGCGTGATGGATAACGACGACTATGCCCGTAAATTGTGCAGCGAAATCGCCGAGGGGATCGTCGGCAGCAGCACCGGAGACGCAGTGGCGCTGGAATCGCTCACAAGTCTTCTTCACGATGTCGGCACGCTGATACTAGCAAAGCGCGATTATCTTCGGGAACTGATAGATACAGAATCCTTGTTCTCACTGCCGCCGTGCCCGCACGATGAAATATGCTCCCGATTCAGCGAAAAAATTGCCGAGGTGATGGACAAGGTCAACAGCTTCCGGCTCAACGTCAAGAACGAACTGATACAATCCGTCAGCGACAGCGTTCTGAGAAGCCTCGGGCGTGATATATCGCTTCAGAGCATGGCAGACCTCCATTTTGTCAATAAGGCATATCTTAGCCACCTTTTCAGCCAGGAGACAGGAATGTCCTTTATGGACTATGTAAACAGCATACGCATGGAATGCGCAAAGCACCGCATAGCCTGTACCGGGGACAAGATCTATGAGATAGCCTCCGACCTGAAATACTCGGACACGGAGTATTTCAGCAAGGTTTTCAAGCAGTACACCGGATACACGCCATCAGCATACCGCGCGCTGACCCACCCACAGGACGGTGAATAATTATGGATCCAAAAAGAAAAACCACGATTATCAAAATGTCTGCTTCTATTGCTTCGGGGTGGCTCGCGCTGCTTCTGGCACAGTTTCCGCTTGTAATAGACAGAATTTATAATGTCTCAATATACTGGAGCCTTATTCTGCCGCTGATGGTTTCGTGGGCATGGGGCGCAGAATATGCGGCAGTTGTGTGTACGCTCGGCGGAGTATGCGCGATACCATTTATTCAGACCCCGGAATTTGGCATGGGCAATATACTTATCTCCTCATTCTGCGTAATAGCGATGATGATGACCGGAGGTCTCTTTTCAGGAAGCAAAGAACACAGGCGAATGACATTCTATCTCGGAATAACACTGTACTCCGTGCTGTGCTATGCAATGATAAACTCCATGCTGCCGGATATCCTGATGCATAATACCACGGAATACAAACGCTATATTTCGCCCATGATACTCAGCACCTACTCCCTGGGATTTATACTTTCAATGTTCGTGCTTCTCTGTGCGGTAAAGGTGCTGTTTTACCTGCCGGTAGTAAGAAAAATATTCGGCGTCGAGAAGCTTCCCTACTCCGGAAAGAACGTGCAGGTGATGTGCGCAGTCTTCGGCGTTGCAGCCGCATACGCACTTATAGACCAGCTGGTAGACAACGCATATTTCAACGGACGCGGAATACATACCTCGATTTTTTATCACTCCAGCGGAAGCCCGATAAAAATACTCATGGCTATCACCGCCGCGCTTCTGATTTGCGATTTTGTACTTTTTGATACGATGAGGTCGATGCGCTCAGGCACAGAACTGCAAATAAGCGAGGAACGCTACCGCACTATCTATTCAAACATGATAGACACTTATCTTGAGATAGACCGCAGCGGCAGGATACTCCGCGTTACTCCTTCCGTAAGCGATACGCTGGGTCACTCGGAAGACTTTGTTACCGGGAAACAGTTCAGTTCATTCTTTGACGACAACGACGCCGCCGACATTTACACTGCACGACTTTTTGAATCGGGCAGACTTCTGAATATCGAACTTACAGGAAAAGAAGCCCCGCGCCCTGATTTCCTGGTCAGTGGGAAGACAATGTACCGCACCGAACTAGGCGACAATGTCGGAGCGATAACCATAAGAAACATAACCGACTACAAGAAGACGGAAGCCAAGCGCCGTGAACTTTCAGCAATGACGAACGCCATTTTCGAAAGCAACAGGGATCTTATCTGGGTCGTGGACGGAAGCAATTTTACCCTGACATACTTCAACAGGGCGTTCAGCGAATATATCCTCCGAACCCGGGGTATAAAAGCCGCCCGTGGCAACACTATTTCTGAGCTTTTTACTGAAAGCGAAGCAAAATTCTTTGAACAAAGCTACTGCACCGTTCTTCAGAAAGGTAACTTTTTCTCAGAACTCAGAACGGAAAAGGAACATTTAAGCCTTGACCTGAGCTTCTATCCGATAAGGGTCAGCAGAAATGTGGTGAATATTTCCGTATTTGCCAAGGACATGACCAAGCAGGTAAATGCAGAGCAGGAGATACTACGCCTAAACGAGGGACTTGAAAAAATGGTAGATGAACGCACCATCGAGCTGAAGGACGCATACCGCGATCTTGAATCCTACAGCTATACGGTAACTCATGAGTTCAAGACGCCCGTTCGTGAGATAGACGCATATATGTCCATCATTGAGGAGGATAACGCTGATATTCTCCCGGAACAGTCGGTGAAAGACCTGCATTCCGTGCGCAGGATATGTTCTGAGGCACTTGATATGATACAGAAAATGATGGTATACTCAAAAGCCGGGTATATGGTCCTGAACATAGAGGACATTGACATGGAGAAAATGGTACGCGAGGTAGTTGAAGAAGTATCAATGAGTCACTCAGTCCCCTGTGAACTTACCTGCTACGAGCTGCCGCATATTTCCGCAGATAAGTTCCTTATGCGGGTCGCAGTCACCAACATCATCTCAAATTCCATCAAATTCTCAAAAAAGCACGGAAAGGCTGAAATAACGGTCGGGTGCATGATATCCAGCGGCACTAAGACATACTATTTCACCGATAAAGGGGTAGGCTTTACTCCCAATGGAAATAATGATCTTTTCGCATTGTATAACAGGGCGCATAATTCCGGCGACTATGACGGCAGCGGCATCGGACTGGCTGTAGTTCAGCGAATATGCCGCAGATCAGCAGGCGAAGCTTATATTTTCGGAAAAGAAGGCGTTGGCTGTACTGTGGTTCTAGAATTCCGCGGACGCGGTGAACAAGTCTGACAACAGATATAAAACTTACCGATAAATCTATAAAAAAAGCATTTCATTTTCAGTCCAGATGTGATAAAATACAGTTGAAAACAGAAAGGCGACCGCATAACAATACCTTCTGTTTCGTCCCCATATAGTTTCATCACAGCATTTGCGGTGTCAGCGTTGACACCGCACTTCTTTTTATTCACAATACCTTTTAAAGAGACTCCGGCAAGTTCAGTGTCGTAATAAAAACAGGTAAAAATGGTTCTAACTGTATATTTCGCTCACATGAGGTTTTTAGAGTCAACCTATTATAATAATGTATGGTATCATGTATCAGTACGTCACGCTGCCATTCACTCTGCGCTATTCCGGACTTCCAACATGAAACGGTGTGCCATCTGCGCCGCCTCCACGCTCATGTTGCAGCCCATCTGCCAGATTGGGACTTTCGCGGCGACCTCGTCTATGCAGGTCAGCAGCGCGTCCATGACTTCGCGGTCCTCCGGGCGAATCGTCTGGTCAAGCAGCGAGAAAACCGCCCTGTCCGCGGGAAGCGGCTCGATATGGTTCTCCGCACTCCTGCGGAGAACGCATATTCCCTGAAGCGGGAACTCCGCGTTGATGTTGAGGTCGCTTTTTCCGCTCCAGGGAGTCCCGCAGGCGGTGACGCCATGTTCCCGTATCATTATTGCGGGCTTGTCGTCGTTGAGAATCACAGCGCGCTCCCCGAACGCCTTCAGCCACAGCGAAGTGTGCGTGGACTTACCTGTGCCGCTGGGCGCCGAGAACAGGTAAGCCCTTCCGTCAAGCACCACCGCGCTGGAATGCAGCATGAACCCTCCCCTTGCCGGAAGAGCCCGGTAAAACTGCTCCGCTGTAATAACGATCTCGCAGTCATCGCCGCAAAGCCCGGTATCCCGGCTGGTCTGAATGAGGAGCTGCTCATCAAACGGTATGACGAGCTGCGGCTCGCCCTCGTCCGTCAGATATTTCTCTGCACGCGCCATCATCGTAGGGTACCTGAAATCACATTCCACTGTGATACTGCAGATACTGTACTTCCTGACCATAAAACCTCCGAATCACACAATACGCCGGACGCAGTACACGCCCGGCGCATTTTATTCCGCATTGGAAACTGAATTACTTCCACTCGCCCTTGCTGAGGTCTATCTCGATGCTGGTGTTGCTGTCAGCATTGAGAGAACCGCCGTTCTTCATTCCTTCAGCGGTAAGACCGCTGGAAGTGATGATATCCTCAGTCGTGAACGATGTGATCTCTATTTCCGGCTTGGTGTATGTCTTTTTCATCGCTGTATCCTCCTATTTCAGCCCTTTGCGATAATCGGCTCGATCTTAATGGTTATGCTTCCCCATTCAGGGTCAACGTTCAGGAATTTCATCGCTACATAGTGATTCGATCCCTTGGCAGAGCCCTGGTAGATCTTGTCACCGTTGGTGTAGGAAATGCTGTCAAAGAAGTTCTCAAGATACAGCTTCTTTGAGAATTCCTTTCCGTCCTGGCGCTGAATGGTGACAGCCAGCATGTCGCACGCCTTTGCGTCCTCGTCAGAGATGTAGAATACAGCCAGCATGTTGCGTGTGCCATCGCTGTTGATGGTTGTTGCAACAGAGTCGATCTTTGTGGAAGTCTTGGGGATAGAGGTGTACTTATTATCGTCGGGAACGATGTCGGGCTCCTTCGCCTTGACTGTTACGGTGCACTCTGCGGAGTACTCGCCTGCGGTCGCGGTTATAGTCGCAGTACCAGCAGCCTTTGCAGTGACGTTGCCGTCCTTGTCAACAGCTGCAACGGATTCGGCAGAGGACTTCCATGTAACGCTGTCGGTGGAATCCGCAGGAGTTACTGTAGCAGTGAGCTTGATCTTATCGCCGGCGGTCAGGGTCTTTTCCTTTGCGTCAAGATTGATCTTAGTTGCGGGAATAGCCACATCGGTGACTGTTACCTGGCACTCTGCGGTCTTTGTAACTACATGGTCTACTGCCTGGCCAACAATAGCGTTGGCAGTAGCAGTTACCTTGATAGTAGCTGTGCCTGCCTTGACCGGCGTTACGTTTCCGTCGCTGTCAACTGTTGCAACGGTCGGGTCAGTGGATTCGTAGATGATCTTAAGATCATCAAGCAGCGCATTATCAGGCGTTGTTACAGCGGTGAGTGCTTCGCCCTTTCCACCCGCAATAAGGTTTAGGGAGGTCTTGTTAAGCGCCATGCTGCTCATGTGATAGTATATGTAGCCGCCTTTGAAAGTCGGATTGGTAAGCTCGTAATTATCAGCTGCATCGCCAATAAGCTTCACTGTAAGGTCGTAGGACTTCTTGTCAGCAGCCACCTGTGCGGAAGCGGTATAGTCCTTTCCGTTTACAAGGGAAACGTATGGAGATGAAGCAGGAATAATGTTAAAGGAATCGGCTTCAGCCTTGAGAAGCGTATCAAGGTCTTTAGTGCCGTCTACTGGAACATTGTTCCAACCGCCATTATAGGTGAACGTTTTCTTGGCAACGTTGAATGTAACGGAATCAGACTTTCCGCCAGCTTTAGCAGTGATGACTACTTTTCCGGCTTTCTTAAAGCTGATCTTGCCGTCCGTGCTGACTTCTGCAACATCAGGATCGTCGGAGCTCCACTCTACCTTGTCAGCGCCGTCCGCGTCTGCGGGGGTCACGTCAGCCTTCAGAGTGATCTCGTCGCCGAAGGTCACCTCTGTGTTTACTGCGGAGCCGTCAGCAGCAGTGATCTTTACGTTGTCAACAGAGGCTGCAGCGGGATTGAGAACAATCTGTGTATTATCATCAAGAGCAGAAATTTCGTTCTTAGTCTGTTCGTCAAGGTCGGCCATGTTAACATAAATCTGATAACCGAGATCATTTATCTCGTTCGTTGAATCGCCGCTTATTGCATCGGTATACCAGGAAACTGATTTTCCAGAAGTAGAGAGTGCGGTATCACTTTCACTCTGCCAATCCCATTGTTTACTCATATAAATAAGCTGAACGTGGAAGCAGTTAGCAGGTAATCCAAAACTATCCGATATATATTTTATTCCTCTGAACGTTACGTTCTTGTATTTTCCCTGAAGGTCGCCAAGAGTTGTTATTCCATCAAGGTTAAACTGAACATTAGCACTTACTGCCGTACTACCATCTTTTTCGGTTTTCTTAGTAAGAACAATAGGACTTCCGTCATATTCGATTACTGCGTCTGTTCTAACATCACTGGCGTCTTTAGTTACGCCAACGACTTTTACAGCAGTAGCGTCCCAGCCGCCGACCTTGACAGTATTCAGAGTATAAGATTCTGACCAGGTGCTGTCTGAAGTTATAGAATCAAGAATCGTCGAAACGTTTACAGAGCCGGTAATTTCCTGTGTGTCGCCACCAACCTGTATTTTAGCAGGAGAATCAGGCTGATACCATCCATCTTTCTTTGAATCCGTAGGAGTGGAAATCCCATCAATGGAGCCTCCTACGAATATTACAGCCCCCCACGGGCAATATGTTTCACCATTTTTGTGACTAGAAGAATGATTGCAACTTGCAGCCTTTTGGGGCTGATATGTCACTTTAAGCGATTCATATTTGGATAGTTCCTCAACAGTGATTCCAGTATCGCTAAGGAAATAGGCTGTAATGTCTACTTCCTGTGCTGCTGCGCTAGCAGTAACCTGGCAAACGATAGACGAGCTAACAGCCATAACGCCGGCCATTGAAGCCGCCATCAAACGTCTGAATTTCATAAAAACCTCCCTAAACATTCATTTTCCTGTCCGGAAAATAATACTTTACTATATATTATAAAACACCTTGTACCAAAAGTCAACATGTAATTGAGTTACATCAAAAAATCGGCGATTAGTCGATAATAATGCATCAAAAATTGTTCATTTTACCCATACCACGGTGTAACTTCACTGTATTGACTTTTCATACCAGATAATATATAATTAAATCAGTGCTTGAAGAAAAGAGGTAACCATATGAAAATAAAGGACGGTTTCATGCTGCGGAAAGTCGGCGGACAGTACGTTGTGGTCGCGCTTGGCGAGGCAAGCCGCAGCTTTAACGGAATAATCCGGCTCAACGACACCGGAAAGTTCCTGTGGGAGCAGCTTTCGGCGGATTCCACCGAGGAGCAGCTCTGCGCGGCTCTGCTGGCTGAATACGACGTCACTGAACAGCAGGCGCAGGCGGACGTTTCAGATTTCACAGAAACGCTGAAAAAGGCGGCGCTCCTTGTCTGACGAGCTTTTCAGCCTGGCGGACTACGCGGATACGATACGCGAGGTGCTTGACAGCGGTGGGGAATTCACGCTCTTCCCAAGGGGCACGAGCATGCTCCCGCTGATAGTGCAGGGCCGCGACAGCGTGACCCTGGAAAAGCGCAGCGTACTTCCCGGGGATATCGCGTTCTATCAGCGAAACGACGGTTCGTTCGTGCTGCACCGCGTCATCGCGTTTTCCGGCGGCAGCTTCACAATGTGCGGCGACAACCAGCTCACCCCGGAACCCGGGATAGCTCCCGCGCAGGTCATCGCCGCCGTAAAATACCTCACCCGCCGCGGAAAGCGCCTGGACAGCCGCAGCCCCGGCTACAGGCTGTACCGCTTCCTGTGGAGAAGCTTCTTCATACGCAGGGTATATTTCAGGCTTCGGAGGTTGTTCCATGGGGCGTAAGAAAACAGACCGTCTGGCGTTACGGTGGGCGCTTGACCACACCCGTGGGAAGCGTGCGGCTCTCGCGGCGGTTATCGTCGGGAATGCAGTATTCGCCGCTTCGGGAGCCGTGTTTGCACTGTTCTGCCGTGGAGCCGTCGACAGCGCCGTTTCCGGCGACCGCAGCGGTATCCTCCGCTATGCCCTTCTGCTTGCGGGAACAGTGCTGCTCCAGCTGGTCCTTCGGCTTGTGTGCAACTGGCTCTCTGAAAAGGTGCGCGCAGAAATGGAGATGGATATCCGCCAGGAGCTTTTCGGCTGCGTTATCTCCGCCGAAACTGACGGTATCTCGAAATATCACAGCGCCGAGCTGCTCAACCGCATGTTTTCCGACGTCAGGATATGCTCCGACGCGGCTGCTGACATCATTCCCTCTGCGGTGAACCTGGTGACGCAGCTTCTGTGCGCCGGAGTGCTTATGACCATTCTTCAGCCGTGGTTCGCTGCGGTGTTTGCGGCGGCGGGACTGCTTATGTTCGCCGCGCTGAACCTGTTCCGCAGCCGGCTGAAAGGTCTGCATAAGCAGGTTCAGGAAAAGGAGGGCAAAGTCCGGGCGCTGATACAGGAAACCATCTCAAACCTCATGGTCGTGCGGAGTTTCGGCGCCCAGCAGAAGCTCCTCGCGAAAAACGACGAAAATCAGCGGCAGCACTACCGCCTCCGAATGAAGCGCCGCGCCCTCGGGATAACCGCCGGAGCAGGATTCGGACTGATATTCCAGGCAGGATATGTCCTTGCGTTGGTATGGGGGAGCTTCGGAATATTCTCCGGCTCGATGAGCTACGGTACGCTCACAGCGGTGCTGCAGCTCGTAAATCAGATACAGTCGCCGTTTGCGGGGCTGTCCTCGCTTATCCCGCAGTACTACTCCGCTGCGGCTTCGGCAGAGCGCCTGATGGAACTCCGCCAGCTCCCGCAGGAAGCGCCCCCGGCGGCTCCGCTGCGCTGCGAAAAATTCACCGCGCTTGAGCTCCACGGAGTGAGATTCTCCTACGGCGGCGCAGACGTCCTGTCAAACGTCGAAATGACTGTCAGGAAAGGCGACATCGCCGCACTCACCGGGATATCCGGCGGCGGAAAATCCACTCTGTTCCGACTGATACTCGGAGCATACAAACCGCAGTCCGGGACCGTGATTATCCGGGCAGGCGCGGAGGAACGCTCCCCGGGCTGCGATTCCCGCGGGCTGTTCGCGTATGTTCCCCAGGGGAACTGCCTGTTCTCCGGAACGCTCCGCGAGAACATCGCATTCGCGACCCTCGCGGACAACGAAACGGTAATGAACGCCGCCCGCACTGCCTGCGCCGAGGAATTCATACGGCAGCTCCCGGACGGACTGGACACGCTCATCGGCGAAAACGGCGCAGGGCTTTCCGAGGGTCAGGCGCAGCGCATTGCGGTCGCAAGGGCGGTTTGCAGCGGGGCCGACTTCCTGCTGCTGGACGAAGCGACCTCCGCGCTGGACGCCGAAACGGAGTCCCGGCTTCTCAAAAATATATCCGCGCTCGACGGAAAAACCGTGCTGATAGTGACTCACCGCCCCGCAGCGCTGGAAATATGCTCCCGTAAATTTACACTCAAGGACGGTGTGGTAGATGAATGGATCTGAATATGCCGCGTACCTGATACTACTGCTGCGCTCGCTGCTCGGGGGAACGGAACCTCCCGCGCTGCCGGAGGGCTGCTCCACTGAAGAACTGATGCAGCTCGCAGAGCGCCACAGCGTCGCCGGCATGGCGTACTATGCAATGGAAAAACTCCCGCCCATCGAGCTTGAAACCTCCGTCAAGTGGCGTCAGATACGCGACAAGGCTCTTGTCAAGGACCTCACGCAGCAGATGGACCTTGAGGTCATCGGCAGGGCGTTCAGCGATGCCGGAATACGGTTCCTGCCGCTGAAGGGCAGCATAATCAAGAATCTGTATCCCCAGAGCGATATGCGTTCTATGTCCGATATTGACATTCTGATTGACGAAATAAACGCAGAAAAGACCCGGGACATCATGTCCGAGCTCGGGTATTCCTGCGAGGACTTCGGGCGCGGTATCCATGACGTCTACTACAAGCCGCCGGTCATGAACGTTGAAATTCACCGTGCGCTTTTCGGCGACGACGGCAGGGAATTCCAGACGATATTCTCCGACCCGTGGAGTCTGTGCACCTCTGAAGGAATGCGGTGCAGCTTCACACCGGACGCGTTCTTTGCGTACGTCCTCGCGCACGCCGTAAAGCACCTGGAGGAGGGCGGCACCGGGATACGCACGATAATGGACCTGTGGGTCTGCCTGCACTCGGAAACAGGCATAAGCCTGAAGCGCTCGCTTGACATTCTGAAGCCCTCCGGGAAACGCGATACAGCCGCCCTGATGGTAATGCTGTCTGAAGTGTGGTTCGGCGACGGCGTTCACAGCGAAGCCACTGCGCAGCTTGAAAGCTACATTCTCGGCAGCGGCACCTATGGTACGGTTGAGAACTCCGCCGCAAATCACATTAAGCGCGCCGGAAAGTTCGGATACCTCATGCGGCTGATATTCCCGACATTCGCACACATGAGGGAACACTACCCCGTGCTGAAAAAAGCTCCCGTGCTGCTTCCGGGGTGCTGGCTGCTGCGGCTGGTTACCAAACCGTTTATAAACCGCCGCCAGAACTCGGAAAAGCTGAAGACGCTTATAAAGAAGTGATGCCCGGCACTCGCCGCCGGAAGCTTTTCCGGTAAAGCGCCTCGTCACTCCGGCGGGAATTTCACCGCTATCTCCAGACGGAACACAGGACCCGCCGCTCCCCCGGAGCGGCGTTTTTCCTTGATGTAGGTCACGCGCTCGATCAATGATTTCAGCAGAGCGTTTTTCTGCTCCGGAGAAGCGCGCTGGTATATTTCCAGGACGGTCGCCGGCTGGCTAGGTTCAGACTCTGCCGGACATTCCCGGAGCCCGCGCAGCTGCTCCTGCGCACTTTCTGCCTTTTCTATCTTCTCCAGCTGGCTTGAAATACTGCTTAGCCGCTCGCGGAATTCGATGTCGGAATATATCCCCTGCTCGAACAGCGTATATACCCGCTCCCGCTGTTTCATCAGCCTGTCGGTCCCGGCGCGGAGTATCTCCGTGCAGCTAACGTCAGGGCATAATTCCAAAGCATGCGGAAACTCCGGCGTTACACTGCCCCCGAACCAACTGGAAAGCCCGCTTACGACCGCGCTCTCCACCAGCGGAAGTTCCGCTGAAACGTTCCCGCAGCCCGGAGTCAGACAAGCCAGCCGCGCTGTTCTCCTGTCGCAGACCCGCTGCATCAGCGCTCCGCATTTACCGCAGACGACCAGTCCGGCAAGCGGATTCCGGAGAGCTTTGCCGGAATTCACAGAGGTTCGTTTTCTCCCGGTCATGCATTCCTGCGCCTGTCGGAACACTTCCTCGCTGACAAGCGGGCTGTGAAGCCCCTGAACAAGTATATGTTCCCCGAAAACGGAGCGCTGCTTTGTTATCCTGCCGCCGGAACTGCTTTTCCTTTCCCGGCGGTAACGCCAGCGTATTTTCCCGCAGTACACGGGATTCTTCAGTATATCCGCGACCGAAGCCCTGCTCCACCTGCCGCCGGAACGCGGAGAAACTCCCAGCTCGTCCAGACGTTCCGCTATCCTGGTGCAGCCCTCCCCGGAAACGCACATGGAATACATGAGCCTGACCGCTTCGCTTTCATGATTGGGAGCGAGCGTCCAGCCCCTGCCATTCTCCAGCCGCACTTTATCGTATCCGAAAGGCGGCGTGCTGCCTATAAAATGTCCCTCTTGCGCCGAAGCGATACGTCCCCGCAGCATTCTCCGCCGGATAGCCTTATATTCCTTACGCGCCATAAAAAGCCCGAAATCCGCGTAGTCCTCGTCGTCATCATCAGACATGTCATAGACGCGTCCCGGAGTGATTATCAGCGTATCCGAAAGGCTGAAGGTCCTGATTATCCTGCCCTGATCTGCGCTGTCGCCTCTCGCAAGGCGGTCGATATCCATACAGAGTACGCCCGACCAGCGCCGGTTTTCCACATCAGAAAGCAATCTAAGCATTTCCGGACGCGCCTCGACGCTGTCGCCGGAGCGTATCTCCTGATAGACCTCACCTATGGCGTAGCCGCAGCGCCCGGCAAGCTCAAGCAGCTGACGGCGGTGCCGCGCGAGAGTTTCCCCCTGACCCAGCGCTTCTGCGTCCAGGTCAGCCCGGGATTTCCGCAGATAGATGGCGTATTTTTCCGGTTTATTCCGCAATTTCTGATCATTCATTGTCGGCATACTGACCTGAAGAACACAGCTCGCCGAGTATCCTCGACGCTGTCTGCATGAATTTGTTCCTGCGGAGTTCAAGCTCGGGGAATGCGCAATCTGCCCAGCTGTCGTCGGTTATTTCAATGTTCGCGCTGTCAGTTGTCGTCTTGAAAACTGTCATGCTCATCACCTCATACAAGGTAATGACCGACTGATTGTCCATTATTACAGAACTATATTAAGTCATTCGGCGTGCCGGACTGGTGTATACGTCCGGCGTCATTATAGGTCACCTCTAAAAACCTCATGTGAGCGAAAATGGGCAGTGCGCACCACCTTCGTCGGCTTTCCTAGAAGCTGGCACACCCTGCCCATTTTTTGCTTTTCACGCCGGTTTTTAGAGGTTCCCTATAGTTATTCTGCTCCTGTTTTTATTTCCGGGAAAAGCGGCGTCACGTTAAGCGTGAAATTGCATCGGTCAGCGTTTCCTCTGGTGTTGCGCTCCGTTTTTATGTATTCAGCCCGGCTGATTATCGTCTTTAGCAGACGATTTTTCTCCTCCGGTGTGGACTGCGAGTAAATGTCCATCACACGCTCTGCCCTGGGGATTATCTGCGCACAAAGCTGCCGATCGCCCTCAGCCTCGCTGACTTCCTGCTCAGCCTGCCACAGATTCTCCGAAAGCCGCGCCCTTCGCTTTTCGAGCGCTTCCATACGCTCCCGGAATTCCCCGGCAGAATACACTCCCTGTTCCAGGAACGAATATATTCTCTCGCGCTGGCTGTCAAGTTTAGTCAGTTCAGCGCGTACCTTATCGGCTGCTGTCCGCTCCGCTTTCGCAGTATCTGCGGCAGGCTTCCGGCTGACATTCACGCGGCAGTCGTTGAGCCACCGCGCCACGCCCTCAACGAGAGCGCTTTCAATAAGCTCCAGCTTTGCGGACACATTGCCGCAATTCCGGTTCGGGCAGCGGAGTGTATCGCTGTGATTCCTGCTGCCAGTCCCGAGCCTTGTCATCATGCTGCCGCACATACCGCAGTATACCAGCCCGGACAACGGATTTCGCAGCTCCGTGTTTTCCTTTTTGTGCGGTATCCTGCGGTTGTTCAGGAACTGCTGCGCCTGATCGAATTCCTCCTCGCTTATCAGCGCCGGGTGCAGTCCCTGTGCGATTATGCAGTCAGGATTTTCACGCCGACGTGTCGTGACGATACCGTCTGTCAGGCTCTTTTCCTCCCTCCGGTACTGCCAGCGAATCTTGCCGCAGTAAACCGGATTTCTCAGGATATCCTTGATCGAAGCGCTGCTCCACGAACTGCCCTTTCGCGGAGTCACGCCCATCATATCGAGCCGTCCTGCGATGGCGTTGCAGCCCATTCCGCTGATACACATGGAGTATATCTGTTTCACAATGTCGCTTTCGGAATTCGGCGACAGTGTAAATCCTCGTCCTCTTTCGACTTTGACTTTATCATAACCGTAGGGCGGCGTGCTTCCGATAAAATGCCCCTCCTTTACGGAAGCGATACGCCCTCGCATTATCCGCCGGGAAATCGCCTTGTATTCCCGCCGTGCCATGAACAGCTCAAAATCAACGTATTCCTCATCGCTTTCACGGCTCTGGTCGTACACCTTTGACGGCGTGATTATCAGCGTCCCGGAGATACGGAATGTGTTCGACACCCTCGCCTGGTCCGCGCTGTTTCCTCTTGCCAGGCGGTCTATATCCATGCATAGTACTCCCGTCCAGCGCCCCTGCTCCACCTCCCGCAGAAGCTGCTTCATTTTCGGACGCGCGTCAATGCTTTCGCCGGAGATGATTTCTTCGTAAACAGCGCCTATTTCCAGTCCGTGCCGAGCCGCATAGTCAAGGAGCGCCGCCCGGTGCCTTGCCAGTGTTTCGCCCTGTCCCATGGCTTCTGCGTCAAGGTCTGCCCGGGATTTTCGCAGGTAAACAGCGTACATTGCTAGCACACAGGCATTTCACGACTGCTCCGCAGATCTCCACGGAGTTGTCGGAGCTGCAATTCCTGCGCTATCTGCTCGGCAGTGCTTCTCATGTTCTCACGACGAAAGGCAAGCTCCTGCTCGCTGGAGTTTATATACCCATCGTCGCTGAAATTCACAGCGGCACCGCATGAAGAAGTGCAGGATAATATCATGCCCATATTCATCACCTCGCTTGATTATATGGCGTATTGGTTGTACAGTATCTTCTTTCCTGGGCACTTAATAAACGATGATGTATAAGGTCACCTCTAAAAACCTTGTTTGAGTGAAAATGTGTATAGCACACCGACTGCTTCTTCAAACCTCCTCGTAAGGCATACAGCCTTACTTCGTCGGCTTTCATCGCATTCGGCGCACTCTGCCCATTTTCCCTTTTCAAACCGGTTTTTAGAGGTTCCCATAAAAAATTTGACGCATATCAGTCTGTTTTGGTTTTACCTCTTGATTTTTTTTGTAATTTATGTTATACTTTATACAAATTAATTTCTTTCTGTAATTTTCAAGCATTAAATATATCGCCGCAAGATTTGCAGTGCGTGTTTACAATAAGCAATGTCTATTTATAGGCGTAATAGCACTGGGCGGCGTATTGATTCAGCAGACGCTCAGAAACCGTGCACTATTACTTTGGAAGATAAATCCGTTCCACCTGCCCGCAATTTGCTAACATGAGAATTTCAGGAGGTGACCAAGCATGAAAAAGAACTATAAATGCAGGGTGACAATAATTATGACGATTCTATCACTCCTTTTCGGATGCAGCGGAAATAAAAAATACAATGCCGATGACATCATTGGTGCCAGCACCTCGTATTACGGCACGGAGTGCGATCCGGTGTATGCATTCTCCCTGCAAAAGCAGGACGAAAACTGGCTTTTTTCCGCTAGCTGCTATGTGCAGAGTAAGGAAGGCCGGTATACATCTTTCGATTCATTCCCTATTCCGGCTGAAGACGCGGAGGGATTTCTTGAGATCATCAGAGAGGAAGACGAGATCAGCCGGCTCAGCAAATACCGACCGCTGAGTATTCTCCATGCAGCCGACGCACCGACAAACAGCTCCGTAATGACTTTTTCCGATGGAAACAGCATAGAAAAGGAAACCGCTTTCTGTGACAAGGCGCTCAGATATCTCTATTCTCTTGCAGAAAAGCACTATGAAACGGCAGAAAACGTTGAAATAACGTCTGTCTTTGTGAGCTGCAGCAGCATGGATCATTCCTCTTCATACTCATATACGCTTGAAAAGGATGAAAACACCTGGTATTTTTCGTTCGACGCGGTTATCGACGGCAGCGGCGCACATACAGAAGTTGAAAGACAAAAGATAAATGAAAACGACGCGGAGGAAATACTCCGGATCATAAAAAACCGGCAGCTCGTAACAATGGTCAGACAGTATGAGGAGCCGGACGACGATGGCTTGATCGCTCTTGATGAAACCACATACAGACTCTCGTTTGACTTTACGGACGGTACATCAAAATCCGCACCGATAGAAGCAGGAGAAGAACTCATCAGCGCTTTCTATGCACTTGCAGCAGAAAATATACATCAAGGCTGATAATCCTTATTATGCAGAAAAGACCCGCATGTAACTCTTTGGATCAAGAAAACGAATCCGCTCTGAGAACCGCCCCGAAACGGGGAGAAAGGAAAGCTTTCGCCCGTCGAAAGCTATGGTAAAGATCATGAACAGAATTACTTCTCTCATCTCAGCGATATCTATCTTTATTTCCTGCATTGCCGGATACAGAATCGAAAACACTGAATTTGACGACCTGGAAGCTCTCGCAATATCCGCCGCCCTTTCCTACCGCACACTGGCATGGAACGGCAGCATTGACACGGACACGCCGGAGTTCGCATGGAACACGGCGGGCTGGTATGCGGCATACAAGGCGAATCTCGAATTTTCAGACGACGCCGTGCTGTCCGGGGACCAGCTGAAGGAAATTCAGAATGTCATACTGAGCGGTGAGGCTGCCGCTGTTCCTCCGGATACAGTCAGCACAAAACGCGTGGTCAAAGACGGCAAAACCTGCTGGGAATTCCCCGAAATCAACGACTACTTTCACTCGTATCTCGGAGTTTTCTCAGAGGTGAACTGCGAGAAAACCGGAGACAGCACATTCGTAGTCACGATACGCGAGCATCTGCGCTTCAACGCAGTCGAGGAGATCGTATTCAGCATCGGGTTCAATAAGGAAAACGACGGCTATTCACTCTCCGAGTTCAGCCGCAGCGAGTTTTACGACCTTGATTTTACGCCGGAACTTCTTCATGACGCAAATCTTCTTTCAAACCTGATCCCGATATACGGGAATATTACCATTACCGAGGATTACTCAAACGGATTCGGGGCGATCTCCCATGCAGTCAAAACTGACAACGGATATGCTTTCTGGATTGATGGAGGGTCAGTTGGACACTATGATGAGTACAGCTTTTACACCAACGACAACGGCAAGGTCAGCGTAATGCCTGCCGACACTTCACCCGAATGGCTCGATGATTATGTCGCCAACATGATGCTTCCGGGCGATGGAGCGGACTTTATCCGCCTCACCTGCACTCAGGAAGAAGAAATATTCTTCATAGATTATGGTTCTTCAAGCACCGTATATACTGTTGACCGCGGAACTCTCGCACTGAAGAAGGTCGAGTCGTTCGATGAAAATGACGTGTCATACTACACTGTAAAGTTTGACTATGGAAAGAAAGTTACCGAGCCGGATACGATCGCAGCGTGGAAAAAGCCGCTGCGCACCGTGACGCTCAATCTTCTCTACTCTGATGGCAGAACGGTAAAACAGACTTTCCGGATCCCCTCGGACTGGGAGTTTGATGCGGCTGAGTACTGCCGGTGGGGTACGGTGTACATGGATAAAGGCTGCACCAAACCGTATAAATATCCTGGGAACGGGATAAACTACACACTTTATGTCTGCGAAGGCGCAGGCTGAAGTCATAATTCATTCTGAAAGGAGTTTAAAAATGGGAATCTTCGACAAACTTAAAAGCACGGCCAATCAGGCGATCAACACAGCCGCAAACTCGGCAGCGTCTGCAATAGGCTCAAAACGTGAAACTTTCACGTTCACTGCGCTTCCTGAAAGCCTGGCGGAGATGCAGGCGCTTCCGGAGGCTTGCATGGATTCGCCGTTCAAGACGGCTGCCCTGACTGTCCTCGCACTTTGCGCTTATGCGGCGGATAAGAATATCGGCACTGAGATGCTGAATTTCCTGCGCGGGCCGCGCCCCCTGAACGGACAGGAAATATCTTTCCTGAATGACCGGTTCCGCGATGGAAAGACTTATCTGCCGTTCACTTACTTCGCTGGCTCGACGCCTGAGAACAACTATACTCCTGCACAGCCATATTCGATCGTTATAGAATCGAATCACGTATCCGGTCAGGAGCCTGGCTACATGAAGCTCTTTATTCCCTGCGGCGGGGCGGATTCCCCACGGCCGATAAAGCTGCGTCAGCGTGGTTCTGATGGTAAATGGTTCCTGTGGGAACAGTATCTGCTGACAGGCGTCCGCACGCCGAAATCTGAGGACCCATGGGCATAACTCGTTTGACGGATCAATGAGCTATATACTAATTGACAAAGGAGGCGTCACAATGAACATTATCGGGAAATGGAAAGTCAGGGAATTACTGTTCCCAGCTGACGACGGTACGGTGTCCTACACGCCGGACAATCTGCCTGAGGGAGATTGCGCTGACGAGATCATCATGATGCTCACGAACAGGATCGAATTTACCGAAGACGGCTTGATGAACACGCTTATGCGCGTTCCTGAGGATAAGCTCGAATTGGCAAAGTCGCAGGGCGCCGTGATCGACGAGGACGGATTCGCACCGATTGAACAGACCACGTGGAAAGAGGAGAACGGAAAGTTCTTCTATGACACCAAGGTCGAGGGTGAAGTTCTGGGAGAGACTGTAGACCCGTTCGCCGAAATACCGGTGGATGAGAACGGATGTCTGACCATCGCATTCGGCACGATGATCCTTGAGCGTGTGTAAGACAATATTTGGTTCTGGCGGATCATTTATCGGAGGTGTGCTCACAGCGTCCAGATTGGCTGCTTTCAGCACATACGGAAAACACATCTTTGATGGCACAGTAAGATTCACAAAGCAGGCATAATACAAAAGAGAGCGGACATTGTAAGTCAGCTCTCTTTTCTGTGTGCATGGAATATAAGGCGGCGCTTTGCAAGCATTATTTATCGGGGTTGAATAACATCGTCTTCCACGACTGCATTATCATGTCAATTTTCTGAATTTGCTTTACTTATGGTATCAAGAAGCTTGTTGAGGTTTTCCTCGCTGTCTATGCCGCCGAGAAGCGGCTCGCCGACTATGTTTCCGTTTTTATCGATCACATATGTGGTCGGAAACGCCATTATTCCGAGTGAGAACTTGCCTGCGTCGCTTGCGGAATCAAAATAAATATTGCGGTATGAAGCACCCTTTGTTTCAAGTATCTGCTTAGCGGTTTCGATGTTCTGTTCGTTGCCGTCCAGGGTTTCAACGTTTATTCCGATAACCTCGCCGCCCTGTTCGCTTATTCTCTTGTTCAGCTTGTCAAGCTCGCCAAGTTCCGCAACGCAGGGCTTGCAGCCGTTGAACCAGAAGTTCACGACCGTAAATTCATTGTTGGAAAACAGGCTGCTGTCGACCTTGTTTCCGTCAAGATCGTATCCGTCAAACTGCGGGAAAGAGTTCGCCGAAGCTGTATCCGGCGCTGTATCGCCCTGCGGAAGCTGCGCTATCTGGTTTTCAATATCGCGTATTTTTTCCGCTCCTGTGCGCAGAGTTTCGTATTCCTCGTCAGTGAACTGATCCTTTGCCTTTTCAATGGCGTCAAGCAGGAACTCGCCGTAGTTCTTGCTCAGGTCGCTGTCCGTGACGTTTTTGTCCATAGCGCCGAACACCTTTTCCCACAGCTCCTGGTTTTCGGAGAGTATCTTGTTTTCTTCGTCAAGCAGATCCTGTTCAGTTACAGAGCCGCTGTCCGCAGTCTGGGTATTCTGCGCTGGCTGTGAGGACTGACCCTCCTGCCCCGGCTGTGAAGTCTGGCTGCCGCAGGCAGTGAGCGAAATCGCCATAATAAGGCAGGCTGCGATTGATGTTATCTTGTTTCTGTTCATTTGGTTATCTCCTTTGTTTCATCTGAATTGCCGGCTTTATCTCCGGATTTATTTCCGAACCCGTATTTGTAGCATATTGCTCCGGTCGGGCAGGATTTCATGCACATTCCGCAGCGGATACACTCGGAATGGTTGGGGCTTTTTGTGATGTCAACGTCCATCTTGCAGGCTTTTGCGCAGGCGCCGCAGGAAACGCACTTGCTCTTGTCAACTTTCATCTGGAAAAGCGAAACATGGTTCAGCAGCGCATAAACTGCTCCCAGCGGACAGATCCATTTGCAGAACGGCCGGTAAATAAACATACTTGCCGTGACAACCGCCAGCAGAACGCCGGTTTTCCAGGAGAACAGCGCTCCGAGAGCGCTGCGTATGCCCTCGTTTGCTATCGCCAGCGGAATAGCGCCCTCCACAACTCCCTGCGGGCATATATACTTGCAGAAGAACGGGTCGCCCATTCCAAGCTCGTTTACAACGATCAGCGGTAGCATTATAACAAAAACTCCCAGTATTACATATTTCAAATACCTCAGCGGCTTCAGCTTTCTGGTGGACAGCTTCGGCACCGGGATCTTATGCAGAAGCTCCTGAAGCCAGCCGAAAGGGCACAGAAAGCCGCAGATAAATCGTCCCAGAAGTACTCCCATAAGAATGAGCGAACCTGTGATGTAATAGGAAAATTTGAATTTCGATGAGCCTATGACCGCCTGAAACGCGCCGATAGGACACGCTCCAGCGGCTCCGGGGCAGGAATAGCAGTTAAGTCCCGGAACGCAGGCGTATTTCCCTTTTCCCTGATATAACGTTCCCTTAAAGAAATTCGGCAGGTGGATATTTGTCAGTATTGCGGCTGCCGCTTGTATCAGCCAACGGAAACGGGCAAGGAAACATATCTTTTTAGTTTTTTTCTTCTTATCCAATTCCTACACACTCCATACACAGCCGTATCGCCTTTGACAGAACAGTTTCCGCCTCTCCGCGCCATATCCCGAAACATATCATCAATATTCCGGCAAGCAGCAGAAGCGACTGTACAAGCGCTTTTTTTCTTGTCATGATTTTATCCTCCGTTCTTTGATGATATGATTATATCACAGGGAGTATAAATTTTCTGTTAAGCGGAAATT
>CAKSHG010000007.1 GCA_934456315.1 uncultured Oscillospiraceae bacterium
AAAACCCCTTGACAAAATGAAATAAAGATGCTATAATATATGAGTGCTCAAGAGAGCGTAAGCGCCAGTAGCTCAGCTGGATAGAGTATCTGGCTACGAACCAGAGGGTCGGGGGTTCGAATCCCTCCTGGCGTGCCAACAGAAAACCGCTTAACCATTAGGGTTGAGCGGTTTTTCTTATATTCTAAGAATCCCCGTTCAGCGCATTTTCCTCTGTTTGAGTGTTGAGCAGGAAATAACATTAAATTCGTTGATAAAGGGTGACTACAAATGGTTATGTATTTTTCAGCAACAGGGAATTGCAAATATGTCGCGTCACGTCTGGCAGAAGCTGATACGGAGGAACCGATTTCTATCGTGGACTGCATAAACGAAAACCGTTTTGATTTCGAAGCTGATACGATCGGCATTGTATCTCCTACCTACGATTGGGGACTTCCGAGCATTGTAAAGGAATTTCTCGAAAAGGCGTCGTTCCGGACGGAGTACCTTTTCTTTATTTCCACCTATGGCACTACGCCGGGAGCTTCGGGATACATAGCAAACAAAGCGATTCGCGGAAGAAATATAGACGCGTATTACTCCGTTCGCATGGTGGATACATGGACTCCGATTTTTGACCTTTCTACCCCGAAGAAAGTCGCAAAGTACACTGTAAAAACGGAATCTGAAATTGACAGCGTTATAAGTAGTGTGAGCGAACGCCATGTAAACAAGCATATGCCCGGGCGTACACCGGCGTTTTTCACCGAGCTGATAGCCGAGCCGTTATATAACAAAAACGTCAGACGCACGGCTAATTTTCATGTTGAGGAAAGCTGTATCGGCTGCGGTCTGTGTGAAAGGAAATGTCCGGTACAAGCTATCCGAATGCAGAATAAGCGCCCGGTCTGGGTCAGGGATAAGTGCGTGATGTGCCTGGGTTGTCTGCACAGATGTCCGAAATTTGCTATCCAGTGTGGTAAGAATACCAAAAAGCACGGGCAGTATACAAATCCGAACGTAAGAATATAACGAAATCCACGGAGGTAAAACAACATGAAACACAAAGTGAAAGTAACCGTATTGGATAAAAAGCTGTATCCGGAGCTTCAGAAGCAGTACTGCGCCGACCCGGAATCCGGCGCCTGTCCCTGTTACAATGTCGGCGACGAGTTCGTATTTTACCGCGATGACGAGCGCGATGACTTCTGGCACATGGGACTGAACACGCTTGTTAAAACCGCCGGAAATCCGGACGCAGTCGCAGGAGGCCCGAAAATGCCTTTCTGTTCAGAAGCGTGGGACGCAATTTCGCGGTACATCTATACCGGATTACAGGGCGGCTCTATCATGAAAGGCTGGACGAAAGACGAAAATGTAATGATAACCTGCTGTTCTGACGGTACACGTCCGGTAATTTTCAAAATCGAGAGGATAGACTACGAATAATTTATAAAATTCGGATATTTAAGCCTGCATTGAGGTAACAGAGCTACAATGTTTCAATAAAACCTTTGAGAGGTGAGAACATGAAGATACTGATAGCCGAGGACGACACCTCGCTGCGAAAGGTACTGGTATCTATCCTGCAGAAGAATAACTAATCCGTTGAGGCGGTAGACAACGGCGGCGATGCGCCGAGCTACCTCACCAGCGTACTTTACGACGCCGCTATACTGGGCATCATGTTGCCCGTCATGGACGGAGTTTCCGTGCTTGTCCGCGCAAGGCAGGAGCATAACACGACTCCGGTGCTGCTCCT
Organism: uncultured Oscillospiraceae bacterium; assembly: GCA_934456315.1. GTDB lineage: Bacteria > Bacillota > Clostridia > Oscillospirales > Ruminococcaceae > CAG-115. The sequence continues at coordinate 1,745 of CAKSHG010000007.1, forward strand.
GACGGCGAAATCCGAGATTGACGACAAAGTAACCGGGCTTGACGCAGGCGCCAACTACTACCTCACAAAGCCGTTCGATATGCGCGAACTTCTCGCGAGAATACGCGTATTGACCCGAAAAATCAACGTCCAGCAGGATAACACGATTTCATTCGGGAACACGTCGCTGAATACGCAGTCGTTCGAACTTTCCGCACCGTCCGGAAGCTACCGCCTGGCGAACAAGGAATATCAGACGATGCTGATTTTCATGCGGAATCCGCGGGTAGTGATATCGCCGTCAAGGGTGCTTGAAAAATGAAAAGCAGCGTAAAGCGCAGACTACAAATTCGGTTCGTACTGCTGGCGCTGGCGGCTCTTGTGATTTTGCAGGGGCTTATAGTTTCGTTCAGCATTTTCAGGAATTATCAGCAGATAACCGGAAAGGCGGACTACATAATAAGGCTGACGTCCACCGCTCCCGATTCCCCGTAAGCCGCAGGCTCGCGGGATTTCATCGTTGACTATTTCCCGGCGGATAAGTCGTTCGGCGTGGACTGCACTCACACCACGCTGATAAAGGAAAAATCCGCGATAAAATACGTGCTTATGGTACTTGACGACAGTTCCGACAAGGGATTTGTGGACATCTACTTCGTCGGCTTTCATCGCATTCGGCGCACTTTACCCATTTTTGCTTTTCACATCGGTTTTTAGAGGTTCCCTATTGTGATTGCTCCAGGTGAACAGCTTTACGCCGAGTTCCTCCTCCAGATCGGCTATCTGCCGGGAAAGAGTGGGCTGCGTTACATGGAGCGCTGCCCGGGTGAAGTTTTCCTCCCTTGCTACCGCAAGGAAGTAGCCAAGTACTCGAAGTTCCATTTTTATTCCTCCGAGAATATAATACCATATTTGGGCGTTACAGTCAACATATCTTACGGCAAAAAAATGCTCCGCGCTGTTAGGGCTCACAGATTTACGAAAATCTCCGCAATATCAGAGTCCATGCAGATAGACCTGTCTTCGATTTCCTTCGGCGCATAGGATTCGCCGAAATTCAGGCAGGCGTAAAAGGCGTTCGGATTCTGGAAAGTCATTCTCCAGAACGGGAATTTGATGATCCCCGGAGTGTTCATACCCACGCCGAGTTCGAGAAAGAGAATGTGCTGACCCTCGTGAGCGCGCAGGTGTTTTTCGTACCGACTGGCCGCCTTATGCCAGCCGCTGTCCTCAACGAACTTATCGTCCGCGCGCAGATTCATTGTCAGCGGCTTTCCGCAGTGCGGGCATTTCGGAATAAGTTCGGTGGGTATTTTCAAGTCTTTCTGGGAATCCATCATCGCGATCACACTGTCCTCGTTGTCCCAGGTTTCCTTGCAGCATGGCTTGGAGCATTGGAACAGCCCGTAATCTCCCTGCGTGTAGAACAGCCGTTCCTTGTCGAATCCCGCTTTCTGAAACTGGTGGTCAACGTTCGTGGTCAGCACGAAATAATCCTTGTCCCTGACAAGCTCAAACAGCCGCTTGTAGGTTCCGTTATCAACGTCCATATAGCGGTTGATGTAGATGTACCTTGACCAGTACGCCCAGTATTCTTCAAGGCTCTCAAAGGGATAGAATCCGCCCTCGTACATATTCCGGAATCCGTATTTCGCTATGAAATCGGAGAAATAATTCTCGAACCGCTCGCCGCTGTAAGTGAATCCCGCCGCCGTGGAAAGCCCCGCTCCTGCGCCGATGATTATTGAATCAGCGGAGTTTATCTCGCTTTTCAGCCGTTCGATTTTAGCCGAGTATTTTTCTGTATATGCCATAGTCCTCGTTTCCGAACACATTAAAAATCACCTTTATTCTGTGAGATTTCAGAAAATCCCGTACCGTACTGACTGCGATTTCAGCCGCTTCCTGCTTCGGGAATCCGAACACTCCGGTTGAAATACAGCAGAATGCAATGCTGTCAATTCCGTTCTGAACCGCAAGTTCAAGGCAGGACTGGTAGCAGCTTTTCAGAAGCCTGCAATGTTCCGCAGTCAGCTTTCCCGACACAATGGGGCCTACCGTGTGTATAACATTATCGCACGGCAGGTTGTACGCCGGGGTAATTTTGGCATGTCCGGTCGGTTCCGGGTATCCCTGTTTCTCCATTATTTCGGCGCATTCCAGCCGCAGGCGGACTCCCGCAAACGTGTGAATGCAGTTGTCGATACAGTTGTGACAGGGCTGATAACAGCCGGTCATTCCGCTGTTTGCCGCGTTCACTATTGCACCGCATTTCAGCGTGGTTATGTCGCCGCGCCAGAGGTATATATTCTCCTCAGCCGGCGATAGATCCGCAATATCCGTGATACCTTTTTCGGCGGTTTTCCGGCGGAGGTACTCGTCCTCTGCGGCGAGGTATTCTTCCGAAATAACGCTTGGCAGACGGATATTCACAAGACTCCTGTAAAGCCGGAATTGCTCGTTTTCCGATGACGGTATTCGTATTTTTCTGTATTCCGGATTTTCATTCAGCAGGTATTTTATCAGCTTCCCGGCGGACATTTAATCACAGCCTTTCTATCGCTCCTACCGGGCAGTTTTCAAAACAGGCGCCGCAGTGCAGGCAGTTGTTCTGCCTTATATTATACGGCGTCGGAGCGCCTTTGTCAATGCAGTTCTGCGGACATACCGTCATGCACTTCCCGCAGCCTATGCAGTTTTCAGTAATGCGGTAGCCCTTACGTTCTGCGCTGCCATTTCCGATAGTGTAGACTTCACAGAAAATCGGATTCACGCCAAGGTTGAAATACTCAATTGAAGCGTCCATTATTTCAAAGCAGATACCGATATTTCGTTTCTCACCGGGGTAGAGGTTCGCAAGGTACGGCTGCTCAACGAATATCGTGTCAATGCATTGCTTCTGGCGTTCCTCAGCGACCGGGAACGCCTTTCCGGACAGTCGTATCATCTCCTTGAATTTCGTGTAGACAAGTATCTGCACGCGCCCGTCCGCGAGAAGCTCCCTTGCAACATTCTTACCCCTTGCGGTGAAGAAATACAGAGAATCCTCATCGTAATGCACGGCGCTTATGCAGCGTATCTGCGGAGCGCCGTGCTCGTCAACCGTGGCTACGTTCAACACTCCCACAAGCTGCATTTTCTTTAAACAGGTCTTTGCGTCCATTATTAATACCTCACTCTATAATTCTGATTCTGTCGGGTCTGCGCGACTTTGTGTACGGCTGTTCGCCGTTGATATAGCCCAGTATCACGAAGCAGACCGCGCTGTAATTTTCGGGAACGTTCCATTCCCTGAGCAGCGCCTGTCCCTCGTCGCCGACAAAGGTTTCCTCACCGCGGGAAATAATGCAGGAGGAAATGCCAAGCTCCGTTGCCTGGAGCAGCATATTTTCAGCTATGCAGAATGCGTCCGCAATGCGGAACGCAAAGCCGTCCTGACCGAAGATCGCTACAACGGTCGGTGCGCCGTAAAAGCCGTTCTTTATCGTCGGGTCGTCGATAGTACTGGGCTGTTCGCTTGAAACGTAACCGCCAAGCAGACGGCTTCTATCGAACATTGCAAGGTTAATTCTGCCGATTTTTGCGGTGAGTTCCGCATTGTGAACTGCGACCATCATGCTGCGCTGACCGCCGCCGGCGTTCGGCGCGTAGTTACCTGCTTCAAGAATAAGCTCAAGATCCTCGCGGCTTATCTGCCTGCCGGTGTATTTTCTGATGGAGTGCCGCGCCTTGATTATATCCATTAACATAGATTTTCTCCTGTGATTTCGTTGCGTTCTTTCCAGCACTGCGGGTCGGGGGCGTACATATTCCCGGTGTAACCGAATGTTACGGCGGGGCAGCCCCTGCAATACCCGCGAAGTTCGCATTTACTGCATTTCTCGAACTTGTCCCACTGCCTGTATTCATCAAGCTCCGCGCCGTTGAACAGGTCGTAGAGCGGGGTTTCGAACACGTTTCCGATTCTGGATTCCATGCGGCGGCAGGCGTAAACATCGCCGGTCGGGATTATCGTCATGTGACCTATTCCGCAATGACAGCCGTCGTAGATCGTGTCCGGGTCGCTGTTTTCCGGGAGCTTGAACAGTCCGTTTTCATAGAGGTACAGCGTCCAGAGGTGGTCTTTAAGCTGGAAAGTTGTTGTGCAGCCGTTCGCTTTGTATTTTTCAAATTTCTTGTGACACATATCCATGAATTCGCGGTACTGGCGTGGGGGAATGTGGTATTCTTCGGATTTCTGACCGCTGGTGGGGCAGTATCTTCCGAATGCGAATACGTCGACGTTTTTCTCCGCGCACAGGTCGATGAGCTGCGGGAAATCCCCGATATTCGCGCTGGAAACCGTGGACATTATCGCGCAGTACATTCCCGCATTCTTTATGCAGTCTATCTTCTCGATGGTGGTGTCGAACGAACCAGGCTTGCGGAACATATCGTGTGTTTCACGCATTCCGTCAAGGGAAAGCTGGTACTTCACGCAGCCGTGGCCGCGGAGCTTTCGGCAGACCTCGTCGTTCAGGTGAAACGGATTCCCGAGGATAGCCCAGCGGATATCCTTTTCTTTCAGCTTCTGCGCAAGCTTCCAGAAGTCCTTATGTAAAATCGGGTCGCCGCCTGTGATGTAGATGTAGGGCGTTCTGTCGAGCCTTTCGCACATATCCTCTATGCTCGCGAGCACCTGTTCCATTCTGTCGAACGGCATTTCGGTGAGCTTTTTGCAGTTGTCCTCCGCGAAGATGTAGCAATGCTTGCAGCGCTGGTCGCAGGTGTCAGTAATGTGCCACTGGAAGGCAAAATAGGGTTTCATAGCGGTATCCTCCGATGATAATTGCTCAGAGACAGCCGGAAATCCGGCTGTCCGGGGTTGCGAAGTTTGTTTTACTTCTTGTCAGGGTCAGCTGCGCCACATGCAGAGCCGCAAGCGGAAGCAGGAGCCTTGGGGTCAGCCGCGCCGCACGCAGAACCGCATGCAGAAGCGGGAGCCTTGGGGTCGGCTGTGCCGCACGCAGAGCCGCAAGCGGAAGCCGGCTTGTCAGCAGGGTCAGCAGTTCCGCAGGCTGTGCCGGAAAATGCAGCTACATTCTTTAATGTTTCACTCATGTTTGTAACCTCCTGTATTACTCGGATCTCTCCTGTGATTACAGTATATCACGAGTTTTCAGCGCGCACAAGTACGCACTTTCAGGTTACATAGTTACCTGAAAGTGACTTTTGCACAACGGCGCGGTTTTGTCGGGATAATTTTTTTGTTGATTTTTCGCAGCTTATATGCTAAAATATATGTAACATCAAATTCTGAACTTTTGGAGGAACTCAATATGCTAAAGCGCGAAGAACTTCCCGAATGCGACGTTGCGACCACTGTACAGATAATCGGCAGCAAGTGGAAAATGCTGATACTGCGGAATCTCCTTGACCGTCCGTGGAGATTCAACGAGCTGCGGAAATCCCTTGACGGCGTGAGCCAGAAAGTCCTGACGGACAGCCTGCGCCAGCTGGAATCCGACGGGATAATCCTGCGCACTGTTTATCCGGAGGTACCGCCGAGAGTGGAGTACTCGCTGACGGAGCTTGGCGATTCCCTGCGGCCGATACTTTCAGCAATGAGAGAGTGGGGCAAGAATTATAAGGAAGCCCTCTGAATTTGTTTTGCTGATAACTCCGGGCGCGGACAACAAGAAAGAGCTCTGACAGATAAGCGGTGCAGGAAAATGATTTCCTGCACCGCAGATTGTCGAAAAAGTATCTTTTTGCCCGCGGAGCGGGCTTTTGAAATCCGTTTTTTGCCATGTGTTTCCAGGGGCAAAAAACACTTCTATCCGCCAGAGTGATATTTCCTCTGGCGGATTTTTGTATGCCTTTTTGTGGCGTAAGGAATCAAGAATATTATCTTGCAGAAAAAGAGCAAAAAAGTATAAGTGATTCGCAAATCCGCCCATTGCGGCACTGGATAAAATATAGTAAAGTTTAACCAGAAAGTTAAAAACTTTATTCACTTTGCACATCGGGTGTTTTCCGGGATCACCGGGTGCGGTTCCTGTTCCTGAATTCCTGCGGGGATATCCCGTTTGCATTCTTGAACAGGCGCGAGAAGTAGCTTGGTGTGTCGATCCCGATCTCGGCGGCAATGTCGGATATCGGCAAATCGGTGGATATCAGCTCGTCCTCCGCGAAACGTATGCGCAGCAGGTTGCAGTAATCCGAAAAGTTCAGCCCGACTGCGGATTTGAAGTTCCGGCTGAACGCAAAGTAGCTCATATTCGCCATAGCGGCTGCGGTTTTCATGTCAAGCTTTTCAGCCGGGTGGCTAAGGATATGCTCGATTATCCGGTCTTTACGTTCTGCGTGGAGATCCCGGCTCCCTCGGCGGGAATTACGCAGTTCTCTTGAAGCAGCGCTGCGACAAGCTCAAGAACCATTCCGTTCTTGCGGAACTGGTCGGTCAGCACAGTGGCGGGCGCGTAGTTTTCCAGCTCGCCGGAGCATGCCTTGATTCTCCGCTGAAGCGCGTCGTAGGTTTCTCCGCCGACTTCCGGCGTGAAAACCGGCGGGAGCCCGTCCGGGCGCCTTAGTATCAGCGAATCGTTCATCACGGACGATGTGTCCCGGAGGAATCCCGTTGAGAACTGGATCACGGCGACGTCGGTGGCGCGGACGTTGTAGTTCGCATGAAAAGCCAGCGGCGGAATGAACACCAGCGTGTTTTCCCTGACGTTGTACTGCCTGCCGTTTATGACCTCGTAGCGCTCGCCGCTGATGACGTGGATATCTCATAGTAGGAATGGCAGTGCAGAGGATAATTACCGTCCTCGCCGGTGGGATAGACCGCGCAGGCGGCGTGATTCTTTTCCGGCTGGTCGGCGGACTGGAATTGCTGCTGAAAGACCATATGCAGTACCACCTCAATATCAACAGTATAGCAGATTTTCATTAGGGAACCTCTAAAAACCGGTTTGAAAAGGGAAAATGGGTAGAGTGCGCCGAATGCGATGAAAGCGCTCCGGTAAGCAGCGCACCCGGTCTGACGACCAGTGCAGCGACAACTACCACCACCGACCCGGACGAAAACGCCCACACTGACAAGGACGCAAAGCAGGTCGAAACCTCCGGGTACACTCCGGACGGAAACGCGGGGACTGTCAAGTACCTCGGATATTACGACATTCATGACGACCAGAAGGGTACCGAGCAGTGCCTTGTATTTGAAAGCGAGCAGTACGGCGGCAAGATAAAATACATCTCCACGCCGAGCGGCGACGCGTTCCGTGAGAAGCTGGCAACGCTCATCGCTTCCGATGATTCGCCGGACATTACGGTCGGCGACGCACTTCAGTACCCGGGAAATGTCGGCAAGAACCTCTACGAATACCAGGGAAACCACTACTATTATCCGCACCGCATTACCACGTCGTTCGCGCTGAATTACAGCAAGAAAACGATAGCCGACAACGACCTTGAGGATCCGTACACTCTCTACAAGAACGGCGAGTGGACCTGGGAAAAGTGGCGCGAGCTAATGATAAAGTTCTGCGACGCTGACGACGGCAACATGGGCTTCTATGCGACCGACACCATTCTCACCGGGCTTACCGCGACCACAGGAACACCGATGATAGAGGTGCTGCCGGACGGCACGATAAACAACAAGGAATGTGGGACGGGCTGCTTGCAGTCCCGGAGGACGACGGAGAATTCCGGCGGACAGGCTACCGCATTTATTATTACAGCTTCATGCGTCCGGCTTACCGCAATTACGAGATAAGCGACGGCTGCGAGTACGATGTAGAGATAATCGACACCTGGAACATGACGATAACCTACGCCGGGAGGTTCAGCGGGCGTTTCCGAATAGAGCTTCCGTCAAGGCAGCACATCGCGGTCAGAATGAAGAAAGCGTCTGCTGTCTGATCAGCAGACTGACTGGAAGCAAATCCCGGATATAGCGTCCATTTCTTCTGACCGGGGAATGTAGCTGCAGGACCAAAGCGTACAAATAAAAAAATCCCGGCTGAAAACAGCCGGGACCCTTTGTTCAGTAAAAGAGCAGAAATTACTTGAGCTCGATCTTTGCGCCAGCCTCTTCGAGCTTAGCCTTGATCTCCTCAGCCTCTGCCTTGGAAACGCCTTCCTTAAGGGCCTTAGGAGCAGCCTCAACGAGCTCCTTAGCCTCCTTAAGACCAAGACCCATAACGTCCTTAACAGCCTTGATAACGCCCATCTTAGCGTCACCGAAGGAAGCGAGTACAACGTCGAACTCGGTCTTCTCTTCAGCAGCAGCAGCGCCAGCGCCAGCAGCGGGAGCAGCAGCTACAGCAGCAGCGGAAACGCCGAACTCTTCCTCAAGTGCCTTAACGAGCTCGTTCAGTTCGAGAACGGAAAGAGCCTTAACTTCTTCGATCATAGCGGTAATCTTCTCAGATGCCATTTTAGTATCCTCCATTAAAAATAATAATGTTGTGCGCTTTCACGCAGTAAGTTTTAAGCCGCGGACGAGCCGCAGGCTATGCCGCGATTAAGCGGACTGCTCTTCGTTCTTCTTTGCGATCTCGTTGAGCGCGATAGCAACTCTCTGGATCGGGGACTGAAGCATGAATACGAGCTGGGAAAGCAGGGTCTCCTTGGACGGGAGCTTTGCGTAAGCTTCAACTTCTTCCTTGGAAATAACCTTGCCGTCGATGAAACCGAGCTTGATAGCGAAAGTGCTGTCGGGAGCCTCGGTCTGCTTGAACAGGAGCTTGGGGGCAATGATGATGTCCTCAGCTGTCAGAGCGATAGCAGTTGTGCCGGAGAGAGCGGGCTCAAGACCCTCGATCCCTGCGATCTCAGCTGCACGCTTGAGCAGTGTGTTCTTAACTACGAAATACTCTACGCCGTTCTCACGAAGATCCTTACGGAGCTTGGTGTCGGCCTCAACAGAGATACCCTTGTAGTCAACGAGAACACCGCCGGCAGCGTTCTTGAGCTTTTCAGCTAAGTCAGCAACATATGCCTGCTTCTGTTCGAGTACGCTTTTACTAGGCATTTAATTCACTCCTTTACTAAATTTGCGCTGTTCAGTAATGAGGAGAAAAATAAATCCCTCTCTGCGGACACAGAAAGGGAGTAGATGTTGATCTCATTCCCATTCCTCGGCAGGCGGTTTGAACCATTAAAGACTTTCGTCAGCCTGCTGTCTTTAGAACAGCATATGTATTATATCACATCAAAAACGATTTGTCAAGTACTTTTTCAAAAAATCTGAAATTATTCTTCCGGGGTATCCTCGCCGTCGTCAGCGGCGATCTCCTCAATAATGGAGCGTATCTCGTCACGGCCCTCGCCGGTCTGCGCGGAGAACTCGATGATCGTGATATCCTCGGCGCATGGAAGCTCGTTCAGCAGGGAAGCGCGGCGTTCCTCGCGCTGTTTCTTCGTGAGCTTGTCCGCCTTGGTGAGGATAACGACGAACGGGATCCCGCTGTCGATCAGGAAGTTCACCATCATCACGTCGTCGTCGGTCGGAGGGTGCCGGAAGTCTATCAGCTGGAACACCAGCGCAAGCTCGCGGTCGTCGTGGAGGTAGCCCTCGATGAGCCCCGCCCATCGTTCCTTGTCGGATTTCGCGACCTTTGCGTAGCCGTAGCCGGGGAGGTCGACGAAGTAGAGGTTCTCCAGGCTGTAGAAATTTATTGTCGCAGTCTTGCCGGGGACCGCGCTGACCCTTGCCAGGGACTTGCGGTTGAATATCTTGTTTATCAGCGAGGATTTACCGACGTTGGAGCGTCCTGAAAACGCTATCTCGGTCCTCTCCGATTTCGGTATCTGCTTGAAGCTGCCGTAGGAGGTGTAGAATTGTGCGTTATTGTAGTTCATATGTCACCTTAAAATAAGCCGCCGAGTGACTACCCGGCGGCAGTATTATTTCAGCATCAGTTAGCTGTAAGCGCGGGGAGCTTCTCCTCTGCCTTGGCGGAGGAGCGGCGCTTGAGCGAACCCTTGGGCGCCTTGTCCTTGGGATTGCAGTTCGGGATAACGAGCGCGGTTTCCAGCACGGTGGAGATATCCTCCGCGATGACGAACTTCAGGCTGTTCTTTACTACATCGTCCAGTTCGTCGATGTCGGGTTCATTCTCCTTGGGAATGCAGACGGTCTTTACGCCTGCGCGGTAGGCCGCCATGGTCTTTTCTTTCAGACCGCCTATTGCGAGTACCTTTCCGCGGAGGGTGATCTCGCCTGTCATTGCAACGTCCCTGCGCACCGGAGTGCCGGAGAGCGCGGAAACCAGCGCAGTGGTAAGCGTTACGCCCGCGGACGGACCGTCCTTTGGAACAGCGCCTTCGGGAGCGTGGACGTGGATATCCTTGGTTTTCCAGAAATCCGGGTCGATGTTGTACTTCTTCGCGAGGGAGCGCGTCAGGCTGACTGCTATCTTCGCGGATTCCTTCATCACGTCGCCCAGGCTTCCGGTGAATTCAGTCTTGCCGGTGCCGTCCAGGACGAGCACCTCAAGCGGCATCATAACGCCGCCCACGGAGGTCCACGCCAGACCGTTCACCAGACCCACCTCGTCGTGAGCCTCGAGGTGCTCGGGGAGGTACTTCTTGACGCCGAGGAAATCGGTGATGTTCGCGTCGGTGACGCTGACCTTCTTCTCGCCGGAAACCAGCTTCTTTGCCGCCTTGCGGCAGATGTCCGCGATGGAGCGCTCCAGCTTGCGGACGCCGGCTTCGCGGGTGTAGAAGTCGATGATGGAGTACAGCGCCTTGTCGTTTATCTTGAGGGAAGCGGGCTTTTCACCGTGCTTCTTGAGCTGCTTCGGGAGCAGGTGCTTCTTTGCGATGTTGAACTTTTCCTCGCGGGTGTAGCTGGAAAGCTCGATTATTTCCATTCTGTCCAGCAGCGGAGCCGGGATAGTATCCAGGCTGTTCGCGGTGGTGATGAACAGCACGTCGCTAAGGTCGAGCGGGATCTCCAGGAAGTGGTCGGTGAACGTGGTGTTCTGCTCACTGTCGAGGACCTCCAGCATAGCGGAGGCGGGGTCGCCCTTATAGTCGCTGCCCATCTTGTCTATCTCGTCGAGCAGCATTACGGGGTTCATGCTCTTTGCCTGCTTGAGCGCGGCGGCGATCCTGCCGGGCATTGCGCCGATGTAGGTCTTTCTGTGACCGCGTATCTCGGCTTCATCATGGACGCCGCCGAGGGAGATGCGGACATAGTTCCTGCCGAGCGCTTCCGCAATGGAGCGTCCGATGGAGGTCTTGCCGACTCCGGGAGGTCCGTAAAGGCAGATTATCTGCCCCTTTACGTCCGGGGCGAGCGCGCGCACGGAGATTATCTCGGTGATACGCTCCTTTACCTTTTTCAGACCGTAGTGATCCTTGTCAAGCTGTTTCTGCACCTTGTCGATGTCGAGCTTGTCCTTGGTGTAAACGTTCCAGGGAAGCTCGAGCACGGTATCGAGGTAGCCGCGGATAACGCCTGCCTCCTGGGAGGAGTAGGACATCTTCACGAGCTTCTGCGCTTCGCCGATGAGCTTTTCAGTTATCTCGTCGGAGAGGTTCAGCGCCTTTATCCGCTCTATGTAGTTATCGGCTTCCTCCTGGGGATTGTCGCCCTCGCCGAGCTGCTTGTAGATAGCGCGGAGCTGCTCGCGGAGGTAATACTCGCGCTGGTTCTTATCGACCTGCTCCTTGACCTGCTCCTGAATGTCGATTTCAGTTTCGATTATCTCGATCTCGCTTTCAAGCATGGAGATGAGCATCTTCACGCGGCGGAGAAGCCCGTTGGCTTCAAGCAGAGCCTGCTTGTCCTCGACCTTGAGCACTACGTTGAAAACTACTTTTTCGAACAGCTCGGAGCAGTTTTCCTCGCTCATTATGCCCTCGAAAAGCTCCCGGGGCATTCTGGGGGAGATCTGCGCGTACTCCGCGAAGGTGTTTTTAAGCGCGCGGACAGCCGCAGCGGCGGTGCTGTCGGAAAGCTCGGCTCCGCGCATGGGGAGCTCCTTTACCTCAAACTGGAGGTAGTCCTTTCCTGGCACGCTCTTGACGCGCCTTGCGCGGGTCAGACCCTCCACCAGCACTCTGGTGGAGCCGTCCGGCGTGGTGAGGAGCTGGCGCACCTCAGCGATGACGCCGATCTCGTAGATGTCTGAAAGTTCCGGCTCGGTCAGCGCTGCGTCCTTCTGGGCTACGAGGAAAATACGTCCGCTGCCCTCTGCCGCCGCCTTGACGGCGTTTACGGAGCGCTCTCTGCCCACGTCGAAGTGGAGCACCATTGCCGGGAATACAACAAGCCCCCTGAGGGAGATGGCAGGGATCAGCTCGTTGGCTGTTTTAGTTGTGTTGCTCATATATTATGTCCCCTTTCTCTTGTTCTGGTTTATCAGATGGTCACCTCTAAAAACCTTATGTGAGCGAAAATGTGCAGCGCACACCATCTTCGTCGTCAAACCTCCTTGAAAGGCATACAGCCTTACTGCGTCGGTTTTCCTAGAATCTGGCGCACCCTGCCCATTTTTGCTTTTCACACCGATTTTTAGAGGTGCCCCGTATGAACACTATTATATAACATTTCGCACAAAAATGCAAGCCCTTATTTGTGGAATTAGAATCCCACATTATTATCTAAACAGAAAATGATGATTCGTCAACCTGATATTCAGTGATGGAAAATCAGGCTGAAAATGCCGTACAGCACCGGCTGATGGAGCACATAGATCCAGATGGTGTACCTGCCGACGGTAGCGAGCCATCTGATGTGGGTGGGGTAGCAGAACTTCGGGAGCCTGCCCGCCTTGGCAATAATCCCGAAGTAGCTCCCCGCGAGGAACAGGAAGAACCACGGCAGCATAGGGAAGTAATCCGAGGAGCTGAACGACGCGTTGTGAAGCCCCAGCGGGAACAGCACGCCGACGTTGTACGCCTCCATCGGGAGCTTTATCGCGAAGATGTTGGGAATGCCGATGTAGCCGGGGGAGATCACTCCGCCCGCGTAGGAAAGCTGGACGTTCATCGTGAGTATGTAAAGCAGAACGCACACCAGGATACCGACCCAGGAGGGCAGCAGGTCGAACAGCTTCTGCCCCAGTCCGAACAGCATCATGCTGATCCCGAGGAAGTGGAGAATACCGAACATGATGGTGCCGCTGGTGAAGAACGGCATGACGAATGTCATGATCATGCCGATGAAGAAGCACTGCGCACCGCGCTTGATGTTGTTGGAGGAATACCGGCAGACTGTGCCGGAAATAAATATGAACAGTCCGGCGAAAATATCCCGGATTACATCAAACCAGCCGTCGAAGAATATCGGAATATCAAGACCGAACAGGTATTTCAGGTCGTACATGGCGTGGTAGACTACCATGCAGATTATGGCAAATCCGCGCAGCTCGTCGAGGATACCCACCCTTGACGACCCGGAGCTTTTCTTTGTATTATCCATTTCTTTGTATCTCCGTTCATGTTATTTGTACAACATATATAACATTGTATCACATTTCAAGAAAAATTACAATAAGAACTTGAACAGTTTTGCATTTTGTGATACAATGATAGATGAAATTCTGATGAAAATCGGCAGAATGTGAGGAAAACCGATGCAATATATCAATATAGGCGGCGTGAAGATAGAAAAGACCGCTGCGCTCGCTCCGATGGCGAGCGTTGCCGACAGGGCGTACCGTATCATGGCAAAGGAGTACGGCGCGTGCTATGTCGTCGGCGAGATGGCAAGCTGCAAGGGCTTGTGCTACAACGACAGAAAGACCGCCGAGCTGCTTTCGGTGACGCCGGGAGAGCGTCCGATGGCGGTGCAGCTTTTCGGGAACGAGCCGGAGTTCGTCCGCGGTGCAGTGGAGATAGCCGAGCGATTCCAGCCGGATATAATCGATATCAATTCCGGCTGTCCGATGCCGAAGATAGTTTCCGGCGGCGCGGGGAGCGCCCTGATGAAAACTCCGGAGCTTTTCGGCGAGGTAGTGAGGGCTGCGGCGGAAGCCGCACACGTCCCGGTGACGGTGAAGATACGCGCCGGCTGGGACGATAGCAGCATTAACGCCGTGGAGATCGCGAAGATCGCGGAGCAGAGCGGCGCGGCTGCGGTGGCGGTCCACGGGCGCACGAAAACCCAGCTCTACGCCGGTAAGGCTGACTGGGACATTATCCGCGCCGTCAAGCAGGCGGTGAGCATTCCGGTGATAGGCAACGGCGACGTTTCCACGCCGGAATTGTGCAGGGAGATGTACGACTACACCGGCTGCGACCTGGTGATGGTCGGTCGGGGAAGCTACGGCAGACCCTGGCTGTTCCGGCAGATACGCGAGTACCTTGAGAGCGGCAGCTACTCCCCCGACCCGACCGCCGAGGAGAAGCTGGACGTAATGCGCCGTCATATCCGGCTCATCGTCGAGGACAAGGGCGAGCGGGTCGGAATGAAGGAGGCGCGCCGTCCGGCTTCCTGGTACCTTAAGGGAATGAAGGGCGCGGCTAAGTTCCGCGACATGTGCAGCGAGCTTACAACGCTTGACGAACTCGAGCGTCTCATAGACATTATAAAAGAACATCAAGGAGAATACGAAAATGAAGATCTGTGAAGAAAAAATACCGCCCCTGATGGTATTTCAGGAGCTGTTCAATGAGAACGTGCTGTTCGCGCGCGGGATAAACTGGCTTTACCCCGACAAGACCGAGGAGCAGCGCCTGATGGGCTTCGCGAACATCAGCTCCGAGCTGCTGATGACCGGAAAGTCCCTCGGCGAGTACCTCACTGACGCGGTCATGTATTCCAAGTCCCCGCTTTTCGCGGCGATAGTAAAGGAGCCTACCGAGGCGCGCAAAAAGGCTCTCGCCTACGACCTCTCGCTCATCAAGAAGATAGTAAAGGAATACACCGCCTCCGCAGTTAAGCAGGCGCTCGCTTCCATTGATGGAGCTACAGCGGATTACGCTGCGCTCCCGGAGTACGAGAGCGGCAAATTCACTCTCACAGCTGACCGCCTGATAAAGAACGCGCAGAAGAACGGCACCGGCGACTTCGCAAAATACAAAGCGTTCACTTTCCGCGCAGGAAAGCTTATCCCGGTGGAGCACATCGACCCCATCAGGCTCACCGACCTCAAAAATTACGAGCTGCAGCGCAACCAGGTAGTGGAGAACACCATCGCATTCCTGAACGGGCTTCCGGCGCAGAACGCGCTGCTTTACGGTGACCGTGGCTGCGGTAAGTCCTCTACCATCAAGGCTATCCTCAACGAGTACGACGGGCTGCGCATGATAGAGCTTCCCAAGGCAGAGATAGCCGGGCTCGGCGACCTGTACGCGATCCTAAAGGATATCCCGATGCACTTTATCGTCACCATCGACGACCTGACGTTCACCCAGGACGACGAGCGCTTCGGAATACTCAAGGCGACGCTGGACGGCAGCCTTTCCGCCCGCCCGGACAACATACTTATCTACGCGACGACCAACCGCCGCAAGCTCATCAAGGAAACCTACGCAGACCGCTCCGCGACCGACGTCAACAAGAGCGACGCAGTGGACGAGAGCATGTCCCTGGCGGACCGCTTCGGGCTGTTCATCACGTTCACGCAGCCGAACCGCGAGGTTTACTTCGATATCGTAAGACAGCTCGCGGAAGATATGGAAATAGAGATCGACGACGATGACCTGACCCAGGCTGCGGAGCGCTTCGCGCTCAAGCGCGGCGGACGTTCCCCGCGTATCGCAAGGCAGTTCGTGGACTGGCTCAACGCCCGGCTCGAGCTCGGATTGGACTACTGATGAAACGAAAATTAACAGCGCTGCTTTCCTTTGCTCTTGCCGCCGTAATGCTGACCGGCTGCGGCGGGGATAGCTCCTCCGTCCCGACTGAAATAGTGATCTCCGGGACGACCTCCGAAGCGGAAAACTCGGTTTTCCCGGTAAAGCTCGGCGACGGCACGATGATAGACCATTCTCCCGCGTCTGCCGCGAGCCTTTCTCCGGCGGCGACCGAAATAATAGCGGAGCTGGGATATTCCGACCGGCTGACCGCAGTCTGCCGCTACTGCGACTACCCCGAGGGGCTGACCGCGCAGTCCGCCGGAAGCAGCGAGAATCCCGACATCGACAAGCTGACGGAGCTTCACCCGGAGGTGCTGTTCACGACTTCGCCTCTGGCGGAGCGCGAGGAGTACTCCCTACAGACCGCCGGGATAACTGTTGTGGAGCTGTCCGCGCCCAAAACCGTGGAGGATTACGGCAATATGTACGCCACGGTCGCGGCGGTTTTCGCCGGCGGGGACGCCGGGAAAGCGGCAGCTGAAAACGCAGTCGGTGCGCTGAAAGCCGCAGCTTCCGCCGTGGACCTCGGTAAATTCGTATACCTGACCCCGAAAATGACAGCCGCAGGCTCCGACACTTTTGAGAGCGCAGTGCTGTCCCTGTGCGGGGAAAATCTCTGCACGGCTTCCGGATACAGCGAGAGCGCCGACGATATCGCCGGCACCCCCGATACTGTTATTGCTGCAAACTGTTTCCTGGGTTCGGACATACTTGCGAGCGAGGCTTTCGGCGGTCTTGTCGCGGACGGCGCCAAGCTTTACATGGTGCCGTATGAGCGTTTTGAAAGACCCTCCGGCAGGCTGACGGAGATATTCTCCTACATCGGCGAGATGGAGTAACCGCTGTCCTTCCAGAAATCTATCACATCACCGAGAATAGCTGAATTAGTTTCGGAAACGGCGTGGAGCAGATAAACCGCGCCGTTATGCGTTTTCCCGGTTATTTTCTTGAATGCCGCTTCCTTGTCCGGCTGGTTGTTCACGTCCCAGTCGGGGTAGGCGAAGCTCCACAGCACGGTGGTGTAGCCAAGGTCCTTCGCGCAGGCGAGCACCCGCTCGGAAAATTCCCCCTTCGGAGGGCGCATGACGTACATTTCGTAGCCGAATTCCTTCCTGACGTATTCGTGCAGCAGCGACAGCTCGGAATAAAGCTCGTCCGGAGAGCACTCCGGCAGCGACGGGTGGCTCCAGGTGTGGTTCCCGACGGTGTGACCCTCGGCGATCATTCGCCGGACAAGCTCCGGGTTGCGCTTGCAGTAGTCGTAGGTCACGAAGAACACCGCCCGGACGTTCTTCTCTTTCAGCGTGTCGAGTATCCCGGCGGTGCAGCCGTTCTCATATCCCTCGTCGAATGTGAGCCACAGCCGCTTTTCCTCGCTTTCGCCGATGAAAAGCCCGCCCATGTCGCCGTACTGTTTCTGGGCGCGTATCGCGCCTATCGGGCGGTTGGTGCTGTCGGTTTCGACGCCCATTCCGTAAGCGACCTTTGTGTTGTCAAGGCTCTCATACCTTGCGTATTCCGACAGCGGCGGAGCCGCTGCCACCGCCGCTGCAAGCACTATCGAATAGAATCTGTCCAGTCTGTCCATTTGTATCACCTTTCCCGTTTGATCTCATGCTTCAGTTCACGCCCCGCGAAGAAGTCGCGGAGGCTTTCCAGCGTGGTTTCCGCGATGTTTTGCAGCGCCTCGTTGGTAAGGAACGCCTGGTGCGATGTTATCAGCACGTTCGGGCGGGAAACCAGCAGCGACAGCGTTTCGTCCGTGACGATGCGGTCGGAGTTGTCCTCGAAGAACAGCCCGGTTTCCTCCTCGTAGACGTCCAGCGCCGCGCCGCCTATCCGCTTCTCGTTGAGGGCGCACAGCAGCGCCTCGCTGTCGATGAGCTTCCCTCGGGAGGTGTTGACGATGAGTGTTTCCGGCTTCATCAGGGACAGTGCGTGCTCGTTTATAATGTAGCGCGTGTCCTCGGTCAGCGGGCAATGCAGCGATATTATATCCGAGCGACGGAACAGCTCCTCCCGGGAGACGTAGTCGATACCGCTCCCCTCGGCGGGGTAGGGGTCGTTTGCGATGACGTTCATCCCGAACCCACGGCAGATGTCGATGAATGTCCGCCCTATCTTACCCGTGCCGACGACCCCGGCGGTCTTTCCGTGGAGGTCGAATCCGATGAGCCCGTTCAGGCTGAAATTGAAGTCCCGGGTGCGGATATACGCCTTGTGGAGCTTCCGGTTGAGCATGAGAATCATTCCCATCGCGTGCTCCGCTACGGCGTAGGGAGAGTACGCCGGGACAGTGACGACGCGGAGTTTCCCCGCCGCTTCGTTCAGCGCGACGTTGTTGTAGCCCGCGCATCTCATCGCGACAAGTTCCACACCGATGTCCGCGAGGGAGCGCACGGTTTTCACGCCGATGTCGTCGTTGACGAACGCGCAGACGGCGCGGCAGCCCTCCGCGAGCTTCACTGATTCCGGACGCAGGCGGCTTTCGAAGTAGGTCAGTTCAAAATCCCTGTTCAGCCTGTCGAACCAGATGCGGTCGTAGGGTTTCGTGTCGAAAAAAGCTATACGTTCCATATTTTATCTCCTTGCGGGTTATTTCTGCGAATATTGTTGCCATTACGGAGCAAAATATGCTATTTAAGAATTTTGTAAGATTTATGTCGATTCTTTTGTAAGAAATTCATGTTATCATTAAATCATCGAAGAAAAAAGGAGGCGGTCTGTTGGACAGGTCTGAAAAACAGCGCGTGCTTGTGGTGGACGACGACAGGGAGATAGTCGCGGCGATAGTCCGGCTGCTTGAGCGGGAGGGAATAGAAGCCGTGCCCGCATACAACGGCAGGGAAGCAGTGGAGCGGCTTTCCGACGAGGAGATACACCTTATAATCATCGACATCATGATGCCGGAGATGGACGGGATCTCTGCAACGATAAAGATACGCACCGAGCGGAACATTCCGGTGATAATGCTGTCGGCGAAAACCGAGGAAAGCGACAAGATACTGGGATTGTCGGTCGGCGCGGACGATTACGTCACGAAGCCGTTTTCGCCTGCGGAGCTCATTGCGAGGGTGAAGTCGCAGCTGCGGCGCTACATGACGCTGGGCGATTACGCTAACCGCTCCGGCGGAAGCGACATCGCGCTGGGAGGTTTGCAGCTCCACCGGGAGCAGCGCATGCTGGAGGTGGACGGCGAGCCGGTGAAGCTCACTCCGAAGGAATACCGCATCGTGGAGCTGCTGATGTCGAATCCCGGCAGGGTGTTTTCCGCGGAGGAAATTTACGAGAGAGTATGGAACGAAACGGCATATTCGGTCGAGAATACGATAATGGTGCATATCCGCAGGATACGCGAGAAGATCGAGATAAATCCGAACGAGCCGAGATATTTAAAGGTGGTGTGGGGAATTGGATACAAAATGGAGAAAATTCAGCCGCAGCGGGGGATTTAAGGCGCTGCTGATCATTATCGTGCTGGGCTGCGCGGCAGCGATAGGTGCGATAACCGGATACATTCCGGAGAGCAATTATTACAGTCACAATCTGGCGGTGGACGTGCTTACCTGCGGCAGATTTGAGGAGTCGCAGACGTATTCCCAGGAAATCAATAATATGGTATACGGAGCCATAGACGCGTACGATAATTATAAAAGGAACGGAACCAAACCGGACCTGGATTTCTACTATAAAATAAAGGCACGGACCAGGACTTTTGAATCAAAGACGAATGCAGACAGCGCCTGGTTGTCGTTTTACATCGACAGTGATGGAAGATTACAGTCCGAAAGCAGCGTGGTGCCGTCCAGCTTTGAGTACAAATATTTCGATGTTCCGGAGGATGTCAGCATAAAGGTGGGCATTACCAACCTGAGGTACGAATACCTGCGCACCAACTGGTACATAACCCAGCGCAACATGAGGATAATCCTCATTTCCGACGGCGCGCTGCTTGTGCTGGGGATTTTCGCGCTTGCAGTGCTGATAAGGGTCGCAGGCGAAAAGGCGGACGGCACGGTGGAGTTTCCGAAGTTCTTCCGGCTGTGGTTCGAGCCGGCTGTCGCGATATTATGCGCGTACACTGCTTTGATCACGGCGATGGGCAGGACCAGCCCGCGCAACATGATATATTCGGCCTACTACTCGTCGGAACTCGGTTTCGCGAACACCGTTAACAGCTACCTTTCGCTTGCGCTGTACGGCATGTGCGCGATGGGATTCGGCGCGCTGCTGACCTACCTCGCGGCGACCATCGCGATACGGGCGAAGAACAAAAAGCTCGCAGAGGGCTTCCTGATATTCTGGATATTCCACTATATCTGGATAGGGCTGAAGTACATCGGCAGGGCGCTGTGCTCCCTCTGGAGGGCGTTCCGTGAATTCTGCACCGGAGAGATGTACAAGTCCGACCGCGCCGCCAGGAAGTTCATGTTCATGGATATCACGTTTATCGGGATAAGCCTTGTGCTGTTCGCGCTGGCGCTGACCGCAAAGGCGTGCGAAGTCGGCGGTTTCGTTGCCGCGGCGGTCGTGCTGTGGGTGATAGTGCTGGGACTGTTCCTCTACGGGCGCTACCTTGTGACCCGCGACGAAGCGAAGCTCGAACAGCAGATACGCGAGATAAGCCGCGGGAACTATTCCTACGACCCGCAGCTTAGCAAGAATTCGCCGTACACTGCAAGCTGCGAGGTGCTAAGCAGGGTCGCCGACGGTTACCGCCGGGGAATCGAGGAAAGCGTAAAGGCGGAGCGCACCAAGATAGAGCTAATAACGAACGTTTCCCACGACCTCAAGACTCCGCTGACCTCGATAATCAGCTACATCGACCTGCTCTCAAGGGAGCAGCTCACTCCGCAGGCGGCGGAGTATGTCGGCATACTCCAGCAGAAATCCGAGCGGCTGAAGCACATCGTATCTGACGTGTTCGAGCTTGCAAAGACCACAAGCGGCGAGATAACCGTAGAGCAGGAGCGCCTTGATTTAACGCGCCTCTCCAACCAGACCCTCGCCGAGATGGAGGACAAGATAACCGCCGCAGGACTGACGGTAAAGACTGACATCTGCGAGCCTCCGGTGGAGATAATCAGCGACGGAAAGCGTCTGTACCGCGTTATCCAGAACCTGATGGACAACGCGCTGAAATACTCGCTGAAAGGCACGCGGATATACTACACGCTGAAAAAGAACGGCGAAACCGCCGAGATAACCATAAAGAACATAGCCTCCTACGAGATGGATTTCACGAAGGAGGAGATACTCGAGCGATTCTCCCGGGGCGACAAGGCACGCTCCACGGAGGGCAGCGGGCTGGGACTTTCAATCGCGCAGGGATTCACGATAGCGTGCGGCGGTGCGTTCGATATCGACATCGACGGCGACATGTTCAAGGCGCGCATGATGTTCCCGCTTGCGGCTCCCGCCGAGCTGAAGGAAGAAAAGCCTGCGGTGACGGCTGATGCGTAATTTTCTGTCGGAGCGGAGCGGACTGGCGATATTCAGCGAAAAGGCGATGATGATCGCGGCGGCGCTAATTTCGCTGCTGCTCCAGATGATCTCTTTCGTGACGACATGGCAGGGCGCGGAGGCGTATTTCTCCTCCGCGTTTCCTCTTGCTCCGCTGCTTTTTGCAGTGGCTATGCAGTCCGTCGTGTATTTCACGTCCAATTCCATACGCGGCAAGCCCGGCGCGGGGAAGTTCATCGCGCTGATACTGGCGCTGCTTTGCTCAAATTATTTTTCGTTCGTAGGTATTTACAGCGCCGTGAACCCTCCGGCGGTGTACCTTAACCGCACCTACAACGCGTACTGCGCGGAGCTGACCGCAAAGGCGGACGACCTGGATTCCGCGAGGAGCGCGGAAAGCACCTCCGATATCGACCGCGCAGTGAACGGCGTCATCAGCCGGTACTCCGGGCTGAACTCGCAGAAAGCCGCGCTGGATAAGCTCGCAGAGCAGCTGTCCGCAGTGGACGGAGGCTCGGTTTCCTCGGGAATGACGCCGCCCTCCCGCTGGAATTACGCGACCTACGAGGACTACGCGGCGGCGTATCAGGCATACATCGCGGGGATATCCCAGGGCGCTGCATCTGCGGAAAACACCGGAGTGCAGGCTCTGCTGGAGCGCTACGGATTCGCAAGCGAATCCGACCTTGCGGAGAGTGCTGCGGAGCTGACCGCTGAAATGTCGCTTATCGAGGGAGTCGTGGGGGCTTCCGGCAGCGGGTTCTACCAGTCCGCGGAGCAGCTCCGCGCCAGAATGCTCGCCGGGGACAGGACTTCGGCGGAGCGCGTTTTCTCGCTTTACGAGAAGATCTCCGGCGAGCGGCTCGAATACAGGGGCGACGTTCCCGCATTAAAGCTGGAGCTGCCGGAATACTCCGCGATTTCAGCCGGGAAAGCGCCTGCAGCGGTGCGCGAGCAGATACTCGGCGTTCTGTCGGACGCCTGCGATACGCTGAATGCGGCGGGTGGCAGCGCAGACGCGGAGGATTATCCGGTGGAGAACGTGTACACGCTCCCGCTGCGGGCAGTTTTCGTGGATTTCAGCACGGACGCGGGAGTTTCGATGGCGCTTGCGCTGCTGACGGATTACCTGTCGCTTGCGGCTGCGGTGAGCTACGTCCGGAAGAGGAGCATTCTGACTGCGCGGGATACTGTGCAGGCGGCTGCCTCGGACGAGTATTTCTTTGAGCAGAACATCAGGGGCGCGCTCCGTCTGGGGCAGTTTACCGACGGAGGAGGGCTGCGTGAAGCGGACGATGAGCAGCTCCGGGAGCGCCTTGCGGACTACGTCAGCAGGTTCACGGCGGCGGATTTCGCAGCGGAGCAGGGCTGCACGCTGCTAGCCCGCCGTGAGGACGTCCGGGAGCACGAGCTGCTGACGGCGTTCCTGTGCCAGTGCGGTTACGCGAAGCTGCTGACCGCCGAGGAAGTCGGGACGCTGGGCGGCAGCGCGGATTCAGACTGCGTGCTGCTGCGGACGAAGTTCCTGATGTGGGTCAGCGAAAAGACTGCGGGAAAGGCGGTGTGACGTTTGGAGATAGCGATTTTCCTGGCGGCGGGGTTCGCCGCCGAGCTTGTGCTGATGCTGGTCAGACCGCTGCGCGGGGCAATGCGCGGACTGGTCTGCTGGAGCGTTGCCGCAGTGGTGCTTGCGATGTGCTGCGTCGTGTATTTCGCGGGTATCAGCGATATCACGCTCGACCTGATGAGCGCTGCCCGGTGCGTCGGCGGCGCGGGCGCGGTGATACTGCTCGCTGTAGTCATCGAGCTGTTTTCGCCCTCCCGCAGGAGCCGCCGGAGGTCCCGGCAGGAATCGCCGCGCGAAGATACTACGGAGCGTTCCGAGGGTTCGCTGAACATCGTGCTTTCGGTAGCGGCGGGGATATTGTGCGCGGCGGCGCTGGCGCTGTTCCTGTGCGGGGAGCGTGATACGGCGGTCGTGCTGCTGGCAGTACCGGCGGCGGGAGCGATTCGGCAGACTTTCTGGTTCATGCGGCTGAACGGAGCGGAGAAGCCGGCGGGTCAGCGCGAGAAGCTCGAGAAGCGGATATCCTGCGGGAAGTACAGACTGTGAGCCACGGATCAGCTTTGTAGTAGATATTCACAATTTAATATAGCGCGTTTTGTAGAGTTAGCTAAAAACAGGTTTAACGCACCATGTGTTGTTCTAAAAATAACCTTAAAAGCACAGTATATTTGGAAAAATCTATTGATTTTTCGAAAAGAATGTGATAGAATAATGATAACTGGTGTGGAGTTGATCGTAGGCTCCTCCGGAATAATCTGCGATAAGGAGTGCCTGCATGTCGCCAAAGTTGAGTGAGCTGATAACCCTGCTGAAAGGGCACCGCGTTTTTATTCAGACTCATAATTTCCCGGACCCTGACGCGATAGCCAGCGCGTTCGGTCTGCAAGTCCTGCTGGAAAGATTCAAGATACCGACGATGATATGCCATCACGGCAATGTCGAGCGTACCGCCACCGCAAACATGGTTTCGGAATTCGGCATTGTGATGACCGAGGATTCCGAGCTGAAGGACATGACCAGCGAGGATTTCATCATCACCGTGGATTCCCAGAAGGGCAACGCGAATATCCTCGACCTGGTGGGCAACGAGGTCGCATGTATCGACCATCACCCGACTTTCTGCCCGGCGGATTATATTTACAAGGATATCCGCATAGTCGGCAGCTGTTCGACGCTCATCGCGGATTACTACATGTCCTACAAGATGGATATGCCGAGGGACGTTGCGACGGCTCTGCTGTACGGTCTGAAGATGGATACGGCGGATTTCACCCGCGGCGTTACAGAGCTTGATATCGACGTCTACAAGTATCTTTTCCCCAGGGCGGACAACTCGCTGATACGCAAGTTCCAGTCCGGAGTTATCCAGTACGACGAGCTGGAGGCGTTCGTTGATTCGATGAAGAACATCGATATTCTGAACGGCGTTGCGTTCGCGTTCCTGAATTTCCAGTGCGCCGACGCGTTCGTGGCGACGATTTCGGATTTTATCCTGAATCTTGATGTCGTTACGTTTGCAGTGGTCTATTCCCGTAAGGCGAAGGGTTTCAAGTTCTCCGTGCGTTCCGAGCTTGACGAGCTCAACGCGGGTAAGATTGCGGAGCAGGCGCTGAAATCCGTAGGCAGCGGCGGCGGTCACAGCTCCATGGCGGGAGGTTTCGCCGAGGAAAGCAAGGTGCTGGATATCAGCATCGATTTCAACCGCGTGATACAGAATCTGTTCCTTGATGTGATCGATCCAATGCGTCCCAAGGCGGAGGAGCCGGAGGAGGTCCCGGTCGAGGAAAGCAAGGATACGATAAATTTAAACCAGGCTAAGCCGCATTCCTGACAAGTGATGCGGTCTGCTTGTCGAAAAAATGAATTTGCCCGCGAAGCGGGCTTTTGAAATCCGTTTTTTGCCACGGGTTTCCCGGGGCAAAAAACACTTCTATCCGCGCACGGATGTTCGTCGGAAAAGTCCCAACGGGACTTTTCCGACGGTCCGACCGCAGTCCTGACAAGGGCTGCGGTTTTTTTGTGCAAAGTGGTTGAAATTTTACCGGAATTGTGGTAAAATATATTCTGTGAAAATATAACAGCGGGAGAACCGCGAAAGGACATCAGAAACATGAATATAGCAGTAGTAGGACTTGGCCTTATCGGAGGTTCCGTTTGCAAGGCTCTCAAGGCTAATACGTTCCACCATATAATGGGAATAGACACCGACAAGGAAACCGTCAGAAAAGCGCTCGAGCAGGGCGCGATCGACGAAGAAATAGACGAATCCAGACTGGGCGAAGCTAACCTTACAGTTGTAGCGCTCTATCCCGTTCCTACGGTGGAGTTCGTCAGAAAGAACGCCGACCGCTTCAAGAAAGGTTCCATCGTAATAGACGTAGGCGGCGTAAAGGGCTATGTAGTCAATGGCTGCACTCCGGTGCTCGATGAAAAGGGAGTTTACTTCCTCGGGACCCACCCGATGGCGGGTACGGAAAATTCCGGCTTCGACTACTCCAAGGCTGACATGTTCGTAAAGGCAAGCTACATTCTGACGCCTACCGAAAGCACTCCGCAGATAGCGGTAGACCTGGTTTCCACGCTGGGAAGCTGCATGGGCTTCGGTCAGGTGGTCATCGCGACCCCGGAGCAGCACGATATTAACATCGCGTTCACATCGCAGCTCGCGCACGTCGTTTCCAACGCTTACGTCAAGAGCCCGTCGCTGCTGCGCGCGGACGGATTCTCGGCGGGCAGCTTTCTTGACCTGACGAGGGTAGCCAAGCTGAACGAGGAGATGTGGTCGAGCCTGTTCCTCTGTAACAAGGAAGCTCTGCTGTTCGAGATAAACACCATAATCGAGAAGCTGACCGAATACCGCGACGCGATGGTGAACGACGACAAGCCCACGCTCAAGGAGCTGCTCAAGGTCGGCAGGGAGCGCAAGGAAGAAAGCATGAAGTACTACGGTCAGGAGAAGGCGCTGAATGGCTGAGAAACAAAGCCCGGGGATCGCGTATATCGTTTCCCTGTGCGGAATTATGAGCGGGCTTGCGCTGGCTCTGATGTTCTGCCTGGGAATGATACCCGGCTTCGAGTACGTCAGCCCTGCGATCGCCGGAGTGCTGATATGGGTGATACGAGAGCGCCTCGGCGTGCGTTACGGTCTGGTGAGTTACGTTGCGGTAGGTATCCTGACGATGCTGTTCACCGCGAATTACGAGGCGAGCATGATGTTCGTTTTCCTGCTCGGATATTACCCGATAGTGCGGCAGTACCTGATGAAAATAAAGTACGCCGTCCTGCGCTGGGTGAGCAAGCTCGCGCTTTACGCCGCCGCAGCGGTCGCGTGCTATTTCGTACTGATAAACATCTTCGGAATGTCACAACTGCTTGAGGACATGGGCGAGTTCGGGCAGTACGGACAGTGGGTCCTGCTGGGACTTGGAGCGGTCGCGTTCGTGCTGTACGATATTTTCCTGGGGTTGTTCTATCCGTTCTACGAAAAAGTGCTGAAACCCAAGATTTCCAAACGAATGAAGTAAAGGAGAATTTAGATATGTCAGAGAGGATCCCACAGAGAAACGAACTTCCCGCAGACGTCAAGTGGGCGATAGAGGATCTCTATCCCACCGACGAAGCGTGGGAGAACGACCTGCTGAAAGCCAAGGAATCCCCGGCGAAAATAGCGTCCTATAAAGGACTGCTTTCCACCGATTCCGCAAAGCTGCTGGAATACCTGAAGTACGACGACGACATGACCGTGCTGCTGGAGAACATGATAAACTACGCCCAGCGCCGCAACGACGAGGACACCCGCGACGCGAAGTATCAGGACATGGTGAGCCGCCTGGAAATGCTGTTTGTCGACATTTCCGGAGCGTCCGCATTCGTGACTCCTGAGATACTTTCGATAGACGACCAGACCATGGAGCGCTTCTTTAAGGAACAGCCCGAAATGGAGCTTTACCGCCTGTGCATCGACAGAGTGCGCCGCAAAAGGGCGCATATCCTCTCCGAGGCGGAGGAGCGCATAATGGCGCTCGCCGGGGACATGTCGAACTCTCCGGACACCATTTTCTCCATGCTGAACGACGCCGACATGAAGTTCCCGGACGCTGTCGACAAGGACGGCAACAAGCACCAGGTGACCCACGGCAGCTATATCCCGCTAATGCACTCCAACGACCGCGAGCTTAGGAAGTCCGCGTTCGGGAGCCTTTACGGGGTCTACGAGGGATTCAAGAACACCTCTGCGGCGGTGCTCGCCTCCCAGGTGAAGTGCCTGAATTTCCGCGCCCGCGCGAGAAAGTACGGCAGCACGCTCCAGGCGGCGCTGGACGGCAACGAGGTCCCGGTGGAGGTCTACAAGCAGCTCATCGAGGCGGTCCACGAAAACATGGACTACATGTACAAGTACGTCAGACTGCGCAAGAAGCTGCTCGGCGTTGACGAGCTCCACGCCTACGACCTGTACGCCCCGATAGTGAGTGACATCGAGGTGAAAATCCCCTTCGACCAGGCAAAGCAGGAGGTCTACGACTCCCTTGCGCCGATGGGCGAGGATTACCGCGCTATTTTCCGCGAGGGCATCGAGAACCGCTGGATCGACGTGTACGAAAACGAGGGCAAGCGCAGCGGCGCGTATTCCGCAGGCGCGAGGGTCCACCCCTACGTCCTGCTGAACCACAAGGACACGCTGGACAGCGAATTCACGCTGGCTCATGAGATGGGTCATGCGATACACTCCTACCTCTCCAACAAGAATCAGCCGGTGGTCTACGCCGATTACGTCATATTCGTGGCGGAGGTCGCGTCTACCTGTAACGAGAGCCTGCTCATGCAGCACCTGCTCCGGACCACGACCGACAAGAAGCGCCGCGCATATCTGATAAACTACTTCCTCGAGCAGTTCCGTACAACGCTCTACCGCCAGACCATGTTCGCGGAGTTCGAGCTGATGATAAACGAGAAGGTCGAAAATGGCGAGAGCCTGACCGCAGAATCCCTCTGCGAGATGTACAGGAACCTGAACCTGCTGTACTACGGCGAGGATATCGTCATCGACAGCGAGCTTGACATGGAGTGGGCGCGTATCCCGCATTTCTACTACAACTATTATGTTTACCAGTACGCTACCGGATTCTCCGCGGCGATAGCGCTTAGCCAGCGTATCCTCCGTGAGGGCGAGCCTGCCGTAAAGGACTACATCGGCTTCCTTAGTGGCGGCTGCTCCACCGACCCGATATCGCTGCTGCGCGGTGCGGGAGTCGACATGACTTCCAAGAAGCCCGTGACCGAGGCGCTCAAGCTGTTCGGCGAGCTCATCGACGAGATGGAAGAACTCATGAAGTGACGGAGGATGTATGCAGGTAAGTTCCAAAGAAGAGTTCTTCAGACCCTATCTCTGCCTTTTCAGCGGCGGCTGCCCGGTTGCGTGCCTGGATAACAGGTTCTGCGTGGTGAGCTGCGGGGAGGATATCCTGAAGCCGGGGGAGTGCGTCCTGGATAATATCCGGGAAACCGTTCCCGAGCCGCTTAGCGTGGTTATGGATACGACTCTGTACGTCAACGAGAAGTTCTATTGCCTTAGGCTGCACCCGATAAAGAACGACATCGGCGAAACCGAAGCATACATCGGGGAGCTGATGACCTCAAAGACGGCGCGCGGCATAATGGAGCGCACCGAAGGTCCGTCCGACATACTTCCGCTCTACAATGCGGTGGAAATGAATTCCGCTGCGATATGGAAGCACGCCGCCAACCTGCGCTACGGAATGGTGCAGGCAAAGGATTACACGCGGCTTTCCGAGGTGCTGGAGATAGAAACCGCAATGTCTAATCTGGCGTCGGTATGCGAAAACGCATTCAACTATGCGGAGATGATGTACCGCACCCAGCGGGAGAATGTGGTGAACGTGGGCGAGCTGTGCGAGAACCTCGCGCAGCGCTGCAACGCTGCGCTCGCCAAGTGCGGCAGGCGTATCGAAACGCTGATAGAGCCGGTGGAGCTGTGCATTTACGCGGACAGCCGCCGTGCCGTAGTCGCGCTGGTGAACGCTCTCCAGAATGCGCTGCTGTACTCCCCGAGGGAAACCGAGCCGATACTGACCGCCTGCTACCGCGAGGAGCACGGCAGGAAGTTCGTGCAGATACGCGTCGTGAACGAAAGCTCCATGTTCAGCAGCAAGGATTTCAGCGG
>CAKSHG010000008.1 GCA_934456315.1 uncultured Oscillospiraceae bacterium
CATTATGGTCGAAAGGCTCGGCAAGTCAACAGAGAGCACTGCTGCATAACTAAAACGGCTGGGAAACTCCCAGCCGTTCGTTTATATCCTGTTTTTGATTTTCTGGAGCGCTCCCTTTTCCAGGCGGCTTACCTGTGCCTGGCTTATCCCGATCTCCTTTGCAACTTCCACCTGGGTTTTTCCGCGGAAGAAACGCAGGTCAAGAATGTGCTTTTCTCGGTCGCCCAGGGCGTGGATCGCCTCCTTGAGCGATATCTCGTCCAGCCAGTTGTTGTCGTCGTTGTGGTCGCCGAGCTGGTCGAGGACGTATATCGTGTCGCCGGACTCCGAGAAAACCGGCTCATACAGCGAGATTGGTTCGCTGACGGCCTCCAGCGCGATTACCACATCGGCGCGTTCCGCGCCGATATCCTTGGCGATCATCTCGATGGTGGGTTCCCTGCCGTTTGCGGAAGTGAGCCGCTCCCGTGCCTGCATCGCACGGTAAGCGAGATCCCTCATTGAGCGGCTGACCCGTACCGGAGAGTTGTCGCGCAGGTACCGCCGCAGCTCGCCTTGTATCATCGGCACGGCGTAGGTGGAGAACCTTACCGGCTGGGTTATGTCGAAGTTATCTATCGCCTTGATCAGACCCACGCAGCCTACCTGGAACAGGTCGTCCGGACTTTCTCCGCGCCCGGCGAACCTCTGTATAACGCTTAGAACGAGCCGCAGATTGCCGTTTATAAGCTCCTCGCGCGCCTGCATGTCGCCCTGCTTGACTTTCTTCAGCAGCTCCATTTTCTCGCTCTCGCGGAGCACCTTGAGCTGCGAAGTGTTAACGCCGCTTATCTCGACCTTGTTGTAATACAAATAAACCACTCCCGACCTGCTTGATTTTGTACAAGTAGTATTGTCAGGAAGTGGTTTTTCTATTCTGTGAAATTTTCCCTGTTCAGTTGCAGACTCGCTCCAGTTCCTCGCGGAGCTGCTTTATTATGCGCTTCTCAAGCCTTGAGATATAGCTCTGTGATATGCCTATCTCGTCCGCGACCTCCTTTTGCGTCTTTTCCCTGCCGCCATTCAGACCAAATCGCATTTCCATTATCTGCCGCTCTCTTGGAGTCAGGTGATTTACGGCGTCGTGAAGCAGCTTCTTTTCCGTTTCGTCCTCAATGCGCGCGTTTACGCAGTCGCTGTCGGTCCCGAGTACGTCTGAAAGCAGCAGCTCGTTTCCGTCCCAGTCGACGTTCAGCGGTTCGTCTATAGATACCTCGCAGCGGCGCTGACTGGTCTTTCGCAGGTACATCAGTATCTCGTTTTCGATACACCTTGAAGCGTATGTTGCAAGCTTGATGTTGCGGTTGACACTGAACGTGTTGACCGCCTTGATAAGCCCGATGGTGCCGATGGAAACAAGATCGTCAAGCCCGACCCCGGTGTTCTCGAACTTCTTCGCGATGTACACCACAAGCCGCAGATTGTGCACGATAAGCGTTTCCCTTGCGGCGGCAAAGTCCGTTTCAAGGAGCTTGAACGCGGCTTCTTCCTCCTCGCGGGTCAGTGGCGGCGGGAGTGATTCCGAACCGTTTATGTAATACACGCCGGTGTCGGTAGTATCGCATGACGCGTATTTCCGGAACGCCTCGAACCCCTCGTCCAGCAGTTTCTTCAAAAATTGCAGCATGTTGATTCCTCCTGTTTTATATAATTATGTTAGGGTCAAAGATGCAGTCGGCTCCCGTTAGCTCCTCACGGACAACGCCTACCAGTGCGTCAGCGGGCTTTTCGTTTATCAGCACTTCGGCGGGAAACACGGGAACCACTCCGGCTGACGTCACAGTACGGCAGGGGGTGAGCCGCAGCCCCTCCAGACCGTCGGTACTTCCGCTAAGGTAATTTCTTACCTGCTCCGGGATTATTTCCGCCGCTTTCTTCATTGAGGTTATAACGACCGGTTTCCCCGAGAAGCAGTCCCGCAGGGAGTTTCCGGTATCTGCAAGCCCGTCCAGTGTAACTTCCCCGCCGTTTGCGCGGATCTGTACGACTGCGCGGCTCTGCGGTCTGCGACGGTCGGCAATGTACCTGAACAGCCTGAATCCACCGTAAACGGCGGCGGTAACAAGCGCGGCAGCAACTATCGGGATATCGAAGTAGGCTGTTCCGTTTCGCATGAACATGCATGTCGGCGCGGCAAGATCCCAAAGCACGGTCATGGCTCCGCCGAATGCGAAGCTGACAAGCAGGAAAGCAAGCGCGCTGATCGCGAGATCTATCTTTTTCTGCCTGCCGAATGCTGCAAAAGTGACAGTTACACCGATGAGTATCCTGAAAACCGCGCAGAGAGCCGGGTGGATATCCGGGGCAAGAATCAGCAGCGAACCTGCCGCGCCGACTGCCGCGGCTGCGATTATCCTGGGCGGCGAAATGCTCCTGCGGAGAACAAGCGAAGTCCCGCGGATAAGGAAGTAGTTTATGTACAGATTCACCACAAGCAGAACGTCCACATAAATAACCAAAGCTATCACCAACTTGTACACTTTCTGTTACTATTATATATGACGGCGCCCGAAAAATATGTCAGAATGCGGCAGAATTTTCTGAACAGAATTGCCACATGAAACAAAAAAAAGGCGCGCAGCCATGAAAGCTGCACGCCCTGTGCGTTATTATGTCAATCCCTGTTGAATTCAGCAAGCTCAAGACCGGGATTCTTGTCGAGCGCCCACTTGATGTTCCACTCGCTGGTGAAGATCAGCAGGTAGTTGCCCTTTACGTCCTGGATCAGCTTGGTGTCGGAGGTCAGTACCAGCTTCTGGAGCTCGTCAAGACCGCCGTCGAGGTGCTTCTGGCTTGTTATCCAGCGGATATGCTCATACGGCAGACCCTCGCGGATAATGTCAACGTTGTACTCGTTTTTCAGACGGTACTCGAGTACCTCGAACTGAAGTACGCCGACTACGCCTACGATTACTTCCTCAAAGCCGCTCTGCGGTTCGGAGAATATCTGTATCGCGCCCTCCTGGGCTATCTGGGTCGTACCCTTGATGAACTGCTTGCGCTTGAGGGTGTCCTTCTGGCGGATACGCGCGAAATGCTCCGGCGCAAAGGTCGGGATACCTTCGAACTTCACTTTCTTCTTCGGGGAGCATACCGTGTCGCCTATGGAGAACACGCCCGGGTCAAATACGCCCATTATATCCCCGGCGTAAGCCTCGGAAATTACCTCGCGCTCGCTCGCCATCATCTGCTGCGGCTGGGAAAGGCGCATGGTCCTGCCGTTCTGGACGTGCAGAACTTCCATATCCTTGTCGAATTTGCCGCTGCAAATTCGCATGAATGCGATACGGTCGCGGTGAGCCTTGTTCATGTTTGCCTGTATCTTGAAGATAAACGCGGAGAACTCCGGGTCGAACGGGTCGACTACTCCGTCGGGAGTGTTTCTCGGCAGAGGAGATGTCGTCATTTTGAGGAAGTTCTCAAGGAACGGCTCAACGCCGAAATTGGTCAGCGCAGAACCGAAGAATACCGGAGAGAGCTTACCGCTGCTGACGAGATCCATGTTGAACTCCTCGCTCGCGCCGTCGAGCAGCTCGACGTCCTCCGACAGCTTTTCGTAATTGTGCTCGCCGATGAGGTCGGCAAGCGACGCGTCGGAGAGGTCAGCCTGGGTGGCTGCGACCTCGCGGGTGCCGTTGTTCGCCTCAAAGGAGATTATGCGGCGCTTCTCGCGCTCGTAGACGCCCTTGAATTCCTTTCCGGAGCCGATGGGCCAGTTCACCGGATAGGTCTTTATTCCCAGCTCGTTTTCGATCTCATCAAGCAGGTCGAACGGGTCGCGGGCTTCGCGGTCCATCTTGTTGATGAACGTGAATATCGGGATATTTCGCATAACGCAGACCTTGAACAGCTTTCTTGTCTGGTTCTCAACGCCCTTTGCGGCGTCGATGACCATTACTGCGCTGTCCGCAGCCATCAGTGTGCGGTAGGTGTCCTCGGAGAAGTCCTGATGTCCCGGAGTGTCGAGGATATTTATGCAGTAGCCCTCGTAGTTGAACTGCATTACGGAGGAGGTTACCGAGATACCTCTCTGCTTTTCTATTTCCATCCAGTCGGAAACCGCGTGGCGGGTGTTCTTCTTGCCCTTTACCGCGCCGGCGAGGGATATCGCACCTCCGTACAGCAGGAACTTTTCGGTCAGCGTTGTTTTGCCGGCGTCCGGGTGCGAGATTATCGCAAACGTGCGGCGTCTTTCGATTTCGTGTCTTAAATCTGCCATGTGTCTACTTCCTTTATATCTTTAGTTTTTTGTTTCGTTATTGATCTGCTGTTCCATTTCGTAGAGCGACTTTTCAGCTTCGCCGTCCTCCGGCTCCTCGATACCCCTGTTCTTCATCGTGAGCGTGAAGAACAGTCCGACGATTATCGGCAGATAGAACGTCATTATCCTCCACAGCATCATTGCCGTATTGACATAATGCTCGCCGAAAATATCCTTGAAGAATCCGTGGTAGCCAAGCTCCGCGCCGCCCATTGCTCCGGGAAGCGGAATGAACGAGGATATCATCAGGACGTACGCCTGGTAGCTTATTATTTGCAGCAGGCTGGTGCCCTCAAGACCGAATCCGCGGTAAAGCACATACGAAATGCTAAGGAAAAGCGTGAGCTGTATAAACGTGAAGAACACGGATTTCAGCAGCAGCGGAATGTTCTTCTTGAGGTACTTGAAATTGTTGTAGAACTTGTTGACCTCCCGTGTGAGGTACACGCGCCACTTCATCGGGTGCTTGACGATGCGCATTTTTGCGAGGAGGGATATCAGCGCGTTTGAAACCTTGATGGTACCTTTCCGGAATATCGCGATCGAGATCAGGAAGATGATGACCGCAGTGTTGATGATGAATCCGATCAGCACGAACGGCATAAGTCCCTTCTGCTGGAGGTCGTCGCCGAAGTGATTGTACCCGACCGCGAGCGTGAATATCGAATAGCCCGTCAGCACGAACTGATAAACGATGAACCTGCTAAGCAGAGCAGTTATACCGCAGCCGAGCGGCACCCCGAACTTTACCAGGTAGTAAGCCTGCATGGGCTGTCCGCCGGACGCGGAGGGCGTGATACAGTTGAAGTACTGCCCGATTATCGTTGTGAGCCAGCTGTTCCAGAATTTCATTTTGGGGTGCATCGACTTGAGCATAACGTGGATAGTTGACGCCTCGCTCACCCAGTAGCCTATCATGAAAAGAACGCACAATACCAGCGCTCCCTTGTTTATTTTGGTCAGTGCAGCTACGACATTATCGATACTGTCAACGAACACCAGGTATACTATCATCACGATAAAAGCGACAGCGCATATTATCAGATTGAGTTTCTTGCTGTTCTTTTTTTTCTTCATTTAATTACCTCAGCACAGGTCATAAATTAAGTCCGTATTAAAATATTATATTATATTTCAGGACGATTGTCAAGAGTTTTTACATAATCTGGCTGTACTTTTCGGCGAGTCCGGATGTTTTCCGACAATATGAGTTCATTTGTTCTTATCCGGTTGACTTTTTCGCGCAAATGAGTTATAATAAAATAGATTATAATATGGAAAGGATACTACAAATGCAAAAGGTTCATGTAAACGCAAGCCGCAGCTACGATATATTTATTGGCAGCGGTCTGCTTGATGATTCAGGAAGCTATATTTCCTCGGCAATAAAGGCGCGTCACGTCTGCGTTGTCACCGACGACAGCGTCGACCCTCTCTACTCTGCAAGGCTCATGAAAAGCCTGGCGGACAGCGGCTTCAGCGCGGAAAAGTACGTTTTCCCGCACGGCGAGGCTTCCAAGTGCCACAAGACCCTGCTCGGGCTGTACGACTTCCTTGCGGAAAAGGGCTTCACCCGCTCTGACGCACTGATCGCCCTGGGCGGCGGAGTAGTCGGCGACCTTACCGGATTCGCGGCGGCTACATATATGCGCGGGATAGGCTTCGTGCAGATTCCCACGACTGTCCTCGCGCAGACGGACAGCTCCGTTGGAGGCAAGACCGCAGTCGACATCGCCGGCGGAAAGAACCTCGTAGGCGCTTTCTATCAGCCTCAGCTCGTGCTGTGCGATATCGATACCCTTTCGACGCTCACTCCGGAATTCTTCGCGGACGGAATGGCAGAGGTCGTAAAGTACGGTATGATCAAGTCCCGGGAACTGTTCGACCTGCTCGTTGAAAAGGACGTCCGGGAGAATCTCGAAGATATAATCACCTGCTGCGTTTCGATCAAGGCGCAGGTCGTCGAGAATGACGAGCGCGAAAAGGGCGAGCGCATGCTCCTCAATTTCGGACACACGCTCGGGCACGCTATCGAGAAGTACTACAACTACACCGGAATGACCCACGGCTACGCTGTTGCGATAGGAATGAGCACCTTCACCCACATCGCAGAGCGCCGCGGAATGTGCGCCGCCGGGACCGCCGACAAGCTGGACGCTCTGCTGAAAAAGTGCCGTTTACCGCTCACCGACCCGGCGCCCATGGACACGCTGTTCAAATACTCCCTCGGAGATAAAAAGCGCCTTTCCACCGGAATGAACATCGTTATCTGCTCCGAGATAGGCAAAAGCCAGGTAGTCAGCCTTTCCACGGAGGACTACGAGAAGTTCCTGAAAAGCTAAGGAGATAATATGAATATAGTTATAGAACCGCGCCCGCTGTCGGGCAGAGTTGTCATTCCACCGTCAAAGAGCATCTCACACCGCGCGCTTATCTGCGCCGCTCTCGCAAAGGGCGAAAGCGAGATCACAGGAGTGCTCCAGTGCGAGGATATCGACGCCACCACCGAGGCGCTTACCGCCCTCGGCGCAGAGATACGGACCGAAAACGGCGTGACATACGTCAGAGGTATCGAAAGTGCTCCGGATTATGCGGAAATAAACTGCCGCGAATCCGGCTCAACGCTTCGATTCATCATTCCGGTTGCCGCCGCGCTCGGAGTTGAAGCGGTCTTTACCGGCTGCGGCAAGCTCCCGACGCGTCCAATCACTCCATATCTTGAGCAGTTCCCGAAGCACGGAGTGGAGTTTGTTTCGGATACATTCCCCTACCATATAAAGGGAAAGCTGAATGCCGGGGTATACCCTGTTCCCGGAGATATTTCGTCGCAGTTCATCACCGGACTGATGTTCGCTATGCCGCTTCTTGAGGGCAGCAGCACGATCCAGCTGACTTCTCCGCTGCAATCCAAGCCCTATGCGGATATCACGGTACACTGCATGCGCGATTTCGGCATCGAAACGCTGGAGTTCAACGGAAACTACAGCATAAAGGGTATTCAGCAGTACAAGACTGCGAAGTATGCAGTCGAGGGCGACTGCTCCCAGGCAGCTTTCTTTGCAGTCGCGAACGAGCTTGGCAGCAGCGTTGAGATCGCGGGAGTCAACCGCAACAGCGTCCAGGGCGACCGCGCTGTTTTCGACATTATCGACAATATGATCAAAATCAACGGAAGCTATTCCGGATTCGACATCGACGCGTCTGATATCCCTGACCTTGTGCCGGTGCTGACAGTTCTTGCGGCATTCGCAGAGGGCGACTCGCACATCAGAGGCTGCAAGCGCCTGCGAATAAAGGAGAGCGACCGCCTTGTCTCCATTTCGACAGTGCTGAATTCCCTCGGCGCGGACGTGCGTATTGTGAACGACGAACTTGAGATAACCGGCGTCAAGGAGCTCTCCGGCGGAGTCTGCTCGAGCTTCAATGACCACCGTATCGCAATGTCGCTCGCCGTGGCTTCGCAGCGCTGCACTTCCCCGCTGACCATAACCGGAGCGGAGTGCGTTGCAAAGAGCTATCCGACATTCTTCGAGGATTTCAGGGCGCTTGGAGGTGAATACGATGTCGTCATTGTTTAACGGAGGTATTTCCGTTTCCATTTTCGGTGAAAGTCACGGCAGAGGTATAGGCGTCGTTATCGACAACCTCCCTGCGGGAGAGCCGCTCGACCTTGAGGAGATAGGCAGATTCATGGCGCGCAGAGCCGCTAAAAAGGACGGCACGTCCACGCTTCGCCTTGAGAAGGACCTCCCGGAGATACTTTCCGGATTCTACGAGGGAAAGACTACTGGTACGCCGCTTGCCGCCGTGATCTTCAACGGCGAGCAGCATTCCGCAGACTATGGCAACATATCGCACATTGCGCGTCCGGCGCACGCTGACTACACCGGATTCCTGCGCTACAACGGCGCCAACGATCCCCGCGGCGGCGGGCACTTCTCCGGCAGGCTGACCGCTCCGCTGGTTTTCGCTGGAGCGGTCTGCGCGCAGATACTGAAGCGCCGCGGAGTGACTACCGGAGCGCATATCCAATCGCTGCACGGCATTACCGACGAAGCCTTCAATCCGGTCAACGTAACTGCGGAGCAGCTGGAAACTGTAAAAGCGCGCAGCTTCCCGGTTTTTTCTGACGAAGCCGAAGAAAAAATGCGTGCAGAGATACTTTCCGCAAGGGAGCAGCTCAACAGCGTTGGCGGAGTTGTCGAGTGCGCCGCAGTCGGAATGCCCGCCGGAGTAGGATCCCCAATGATGGATGGGCTTGAGAATATCATCTCGCAGCTGGTATTTGCTATCCCGGCTGTAAAGGGTATCGAATTCGGCAACGGATTCGGCTGTGCTGACCTGTTCGGCAGTGAGAACAACGATGATTTCGCGCTGAAGGACGGCAGGGTCATTA
Organism: uncultured Oscillospiraceae bacterium; assembly: GCA_934456315.1. Classification (GTDB taxonomy): domain Bacteria; phylum Bacillota; class Clostridia; order Oscillospirales; family Ruminococcaceae; genus CAG-115. The sequence goes on from CAKSHG010000008.1 coordinate 8,697, forward strand.
CGGCTACGAACAACCACGGCGGTATTCTTGGCGGTATCTCATCGGGAATGCCCATAATTTTCCGCGCGGCGTTCAAGCCTACGCCCTCCATTTCGCGCCCGCAGAACAGCGTTGATTTCAAGGACATGACCGAGCAGGAGCTTGTCATAAAGGGCAGACACGATCCCTGCGTGGTTCCGCGCGCAGTTCCCTGCGTGGAATCCGCGCTGAATATCGCGCTGGTTTCCGCGCTTTCCGCGGAGGGTAAGCTGTAATTCCGGGCTCAGGCCCTATCAAATGAAGCTGGTGATACGATGAAACAACAACCTAGGATAAGAATAGACGACGTAAACAAGATACGCATACTGGTGTGCCATCTTATTTACAGTATCGGCTGCCCGCTGAACCGCGATCAGCTGATCGAGATAACCTCGCTTGAACAGGCTGTGAATTACTTCGACCTGATGGAAGCACTGGACGGGATCACCGGCAGGCTCTGCACCTGCCAGGAGATTAATGGGATTCCGGTCTACTCTAACACGAAGCTGGGCGACGCTGCCGCCCGGGAATTCGGCGACGAGCTGCCGCAGTCCGTCCGCGAAAAGATGTTTGAGGAAGCCGTCAAGGTCTACACCCGTGACGAGATAAAAAAGGATTCTCTTGTGTCGGTGCGCTACGCCGAGCATGAAAACGGGACCTGCACCATCGGTATCACCATCAAATCCGAAAAGACCGGCAGGCAGAAGTACTACCTGACGATTTCAGCCGCAGACAAGACCGAGGCTGACAAGATAAAAAAGCGCGTCCAGAAAAGCCCGGAGGATTTCAGGCGTTACCTGGAAAGCTACTTTGAAAACGACACGGAGGGCTGATAATGGACGATTTCCTGGCTCTATCCCTTATTATAATGGGCGTTGCTATCGGTGCGCTCCTGGTCATTTGGGGCGTTATGAGCCTTTGCTTTTATCTAAGGAAGAAGCACAGGGCAAAAAAGCTTCAGGAACGTATTGCAGCCCGCGAGGCAGCCGAAGCCAAATACCGCGCCGAGCGTGAAAGCGATGAACTGAACAGCTCCGACGTCGAGGAAAACAAGTAAATATCCGGACCCTCTGATTTGAGCAGAGGGTCCGTTTCGTTTCGGAAAATTAGTAGTTGATTTTTGTGCGATAAGATGATATAATTAAAATAGTAAATTCAGAAAGGATACCGCCCATGAAGAATAAGCTCAAGTCACTAATTGCTGCGGCGCTGTGCGCCTCAATGCTCTGCGGCTGCGCGGCAGATGAAAAATCATACGGATCATCGGACGCGCTGGTAACCTCTGCGCCGGAAGCCGAGGTTACAACAAGCACCGGAAGTACGCAGTCGCAGGCAACGTCCGCCGTTCCGGAAGAGCTGGCTCCCGAAACTGAAACTCCGTCGCAGGAGCAGCCTACAGCTGAATCGGAGAGCGGCTCGGCAGAACCCGGAACAACATCTCCGGCTGCAGAGGAACCTCCCGTTCAGACCGAAGCGGGTTCCACAGCCGCTGTGACTTCCACATCGGCGACTTCCAGAGCTGCTTCTACTACAAAAGCGCAGAGCGCCGCTGAATACTCGGTAAACTGGAAGCTGAATTCCACCTGGGAGGAGGGCGGCAGCAAATGCGGCGGCTACGAGGCTACGATCACCAACAACTCCGGCTCGGATATCAGCGGCTGGACCGTTAAGGTCACCGTACCGTCCGGGTTCAAACTCACCGCAAGCTGGAACGGCGTTTTCTCCGTAAGCGGGACTACGCTCACCGTAAAGAATGAATCCTACAACGGCGATATCGCGAACGGCGGGAGCGCGGGTTTCGGGTTCAATTATTCCTGCCCCGGGGATTTCACACCTGGAAAGGCGACTGTAAACGGCTCTGCTGCCTCGGTCGGAACCGGTTCGAATCCGGATAACAACGACGCTCCGTCGACTCCTGCGACAAGTGCGGCAACGCTCCAGACCGTCCCCCCTGCCCCGGAGGATCCCGATGGAACTACGCCGGTATCCGCTCACGGACAGCTTTCCGTAAAGGGCACGCAGCTTGTCGACAAGAACGGCAAGGGCTACCAGCTCCGGGGAATGAGCACCCACGGAATAACCTGGTTCCCGGACTTCGTTAACGAGAATGCGTTCCGTGCGCTGCGCGACGACTGGAACACGAACGTTGTCCGCCTGGCGATGTATGTCGACGAGTGGGGCAACGGTCAGTGCTATATGCAGAACAAGGACGGCAGCACGCAGCTGCTGGAAAAGGGCGTCGACATCTGCATAAAGCTTGGTATGTACGTTATAATAGACTGGCATGTGCTGAATCCCGGCGACCCCTCGCAGTACACGGACGAAGCGATAAAGTTCTTCGAAAAGGTTTCGAAGAAATACGCGGATTATCCGAATATTATCTACGAAATAGTAAACGAGCCCAACGGCAACGCCACCTGGGGCGGGGTCATCAAGCCCTATGCTGAAAAGGTCATTCCGGTCATTCGCAAAAACGACAAGGACGCCGTGATAATCGTCGGCACTCCAACCTGGAGCCAGGACATCGACCAGGCGCTCGCCGATCCGCTGAAATATGAAAATGTAATGTACGCGCTCCATTTCTACGCCGCTACGCATACCGACTGGCTGCGGGAGCGCGCTGAAAAGTGCATTAACGGCGGGCTTCCGATATTCGTTTCGGAGTTCGGCTGCTGTGACGCTTCCGGTAACGGCGCAAACGATTTCGGTCAGACTGAAAAGTGGCTGAAGCTCCTCGACAAATACGGCGTAAGCTACTGCAACTGGAATCTCGCGAATAAGAACGAGTCATCGTCCTGCTTCAGGGAATCCGCAAAGGCTGACGGAAAGTGGTCGGACGGCGATTACTCCGAGAGCGGCGCGTGGATCCGCAAATGGTTCAGAAATCACTGACATAGAACGACCCCGGCGGGCTAAGGCTCACCGGGGTCGGATCATTTACAGGAAAATATATTTTAGAACGAACAGCACCGACAGTACATAAATAAGCGGCGGTATCTTCTTTGCCTTCCCACAGCAGAGATTGATAAGCGTGTAGGAGATGATACCGAGGGAGATTCCCTCTGAAACGCTGTAGAACAGAGGCATTGCGATAATGCAGATGTATGCCGGGATAGCGTCGGTCAGGGACTTCGCGTCGAACTTGATCTCTGTAATAGAGCTGAACATCATGAATCCTACGACGATCAGCGCCGGAGCGGTCGCGAACGACGGTATCGCCACGAATACCGGAGCCAGGAATATCGAAACCAGGAACAATATCGCGGTAGTTACTGCGGTAAGCCCGGTCCTGCCGCCTGCTCCGACTCCGGCGGAGGATTCGACGAATGTCGTCGTTGTGCTTGTCCCGAGGACTGCTCCGGCTGTAGTTGCGATCGCGTCTGCGAGCAGTGCCGGACGGATTTTCGGCAGTCTGCCCTGCTCGTCGAGCATTCCGGCGCGGGAGCTTACTCCGATGAGCGTCCCCAGCGTATCGAACAGGTCAACGAACAGGAACGAGAATATAATTACGATGAAGTTCATTATGTCCACAGTGCTGAAATCAACGTTGAAGCACTGTCCGAAAGTAAGTCCGAGTGCGGTGAAGTCGGTCAGACCGAAGCTGGGGATAAGCGACGCGTAGCCATCACCTGGGACATACAGCCCGCACAGCTGGCAGATTATTCCGAGCAGCCAGGTCGCGATGATACCAAGAAGCACCGAGCCGCGCACGTCCTTAGCGTGCAGCACGAAGGTGAATATCGTGCCGACAAGTGCAAGCAGAGCGCATATTCCGGAGGTGTTGAAGTTGTCGGTAAAGCTTGTGATAGCGACCAGTGTGGAGCTGTTGGCGACCACCAGACCAGAGTTTTTCAGCCCGATGAACGCTATGAACAGACCTATTCCGACGGAAACAGCTTTCTTTATAGGGAGCGGAATCGCGTTGAAAATCGCCTCGCGGACTTTCGTCAGGGACAGCACGATAAAAATGATACCCTCGACGAAAACCGCAAGCAGCGCTACCTGCCAGCTGTAACCGTAACCCAGGACGATTGTGTACGCCATGAACGCGTTCAGACCCATTCCGGCGGAAAGCGCGAACGGGAGGTTCGCCATCAGTCCCATCAGCATGGTCCCGATAAAGGAAGCAATACAGGTCGCGATCAGGACGGCAGTGCCGTCCATGCCCGCTGCGGAAAGTATGCTCGGGTTCACCGCCAGGATATACGCCATCGTCATGAATGTGGTGAGCCCTGCTGCAAGCTCGGTCCTGACGTTCGTGTGGTTTTCCGTGAGCTTGAAGAATCTGTCGAGGAATCCGCGCTTTTCGGCGTTATTTGTTTTGGTACTCATGTCACCTCTTAGTCAGCACTGTATTCCGCGATGTAGGGCAGGTTGCGGTACTTCTCGCCGCAGTCCAGACCGTATCCTATCACGAAATAATCCGGGATAGTGAACAGCGCCTTGTCAGCCTCGAAATCGACTGCGCGGCGGGACGGCTTGTCCAGCAGCGTTATTACCTCCAGGGAGAGCGGACCGCGCTTCTTCAGCAGCTCAACAACTGCCTTGAGCGTGCGGCCGGTGTCGATTATATCCTCAAGTATAACTACATGATATCCGCTGATGTCCTGGGTAAGATCCTTGGTTATAGTCACTTCGCCGGAGGAAACCGTGCCGTCGTAGTAGCTCTTTGCGCACATGAATGCCACTTCGCAGGGTATCGTCACCGCGCGGCAGAAATCCGCCATGAATACGAATGCGCCGTTAAGTATGCTGACAAGCAGCAGCGGTTTGCCTGCGTATCTGGCGCTTAATTCCGCGCCTGCTTCGGCTATTTTAGCCTTTATCTCCTCCTCAGTGAATATCACGCGCTTTATGTTTTTTGTAAGTTCGTTTGATGGTGTCAAGATATGTTCCTCCCTGTTACCCTTTCGCGGGCGCTTTATTATATCGCATTATATAAATGCGGAAACAGTTATTTTTATTATAGCCGATTCCATTGCTTTTTTCAATACCTTTCGCGAATTTTCGGCAATAGTGTATAATATTTTCTTGATTAGCTATTGACAATTCCTGAACTAAAATGTATAATATATCAGAACCATATGTTTTATAGACAAAGAACAGGAGCACAGAATGTTAAATCAATTTTCTAGGACCGAATTAATTTTCGGAAAAGAAGCAATGGAAAAGCTTGCGAATTCCCGAGTTGCTGTTTTCGGCATCGGCGGAGTCGGCGGATTCACGGTCGAGGCTCTTGCCCGCAGCGGCGTCGGGACTATCGACATAATCGACGACGACAAGGTGTGCCTTACAAATATAAACCGTCAGATCTTCGCGACCAGAAAGACCGTTGGCAAATATAAGGTCGAGGTTGCAAGGGAGCGTCTGCTCGAGATAAATCCGGATATAAAGGTCAACTGCTGGCAGACGTTTTATACCCCGGAAACCGCTGACCAGTTTGATTTCTCACAGTACGACTACGTTGTTGACGCCATCGACACCGTTACCGGAAAGATAGAGCTTGTCATGAATGCGGAAAAGTGTCACACGCCGATAATATGTTCCATGGGCGCGGGAAATAAGGTCGACCCTACCCGCTTCGAGGTAGCGGACATCTACAGCACATCGGTCTGCCCGCTCGCCAGGGTAATGCGCTACGAGCTGAAGAAGCGCGGTATACGCAGGCTGAAAGTAGTATACTCCAAGGAAAAGCCGATCACTCCGGTGGACGACATGGCTATAAGCTGCAAGCAGCACTGCGTCTGCCCTCCCGGCACGAAGCGCAAGTGCACTCACCGCAATCAGGTGCCCGGAAGCAACGCGTTTGTTCCGTCTGTGGTCGGACTGATAATCGCCGGCGAGGTAATTAAGGATATTACGGGATTCAGAGGGGTGAAGTGATGAGAGCAGTCAACCCGAACGCACAGCCGGAGGTGCAGCGCGTCCTGGATTATCTTGAGGAGTTGCGCGGGAAAAAGCTGATCCTCGGTCAGCACACGCAGACGATGGAGCAGAAAGAGCTGCAATACATAAAGCAGGTCACGGGGAAGCTCCCGGCGCTGTGCGGCTTTGAGCTTCTCGGGTACTCACCCAATATCCGCCCGGAGGATTCCGGCGAGGAATGCATGACCGAGGTGATAAACGCCCGCGGAACGCTCCGCAAGGCGTGGGAATGGGCGCGTCTTGGAGGACTGATCACATTCACCTGGCACTGGTTTTCGCCGCTCGGGGGACGCGACAAGTCGTTCTTCTCTGAAAACACGGATTACAGCGCAGCAAAGGCGGGACAGCCCGGAACTCCGGAGAACGCCGCGTTCCTGAACGACCTGGACTACATGGCGGGACTGCTAAGACCTTTCTGCGATGAGCATATCCCGATACTGTGGCGGCCGTTCCATGAGGCAGAGGGAAACTGGTTCTGGTGGGGACGCGAGGGCGCGGAGCCATGCAGGATCCTCTATCGGCTGATGTTCGAGCGGTTCACGGAGCGCCATCATATTGACAACCTGATATGGGTGCAGAATTCCCCGAAAGTCGGGAACTACCCCGGAGATGATGTTGTGGATATCATTTCCCGCGACCTCTACCCTCCGGCGCATGAGCATACCGACCTTGCCCGGGAGTATGACGAGATAAGCCGCGAAGTGTCCAGCAAGAAGCTTGCCGCAGTTGCGGAGATAGGAACTATTCCGGATGTTCCCGCGCTGACGTCGCACAAAATCCCCTGGAGCTGGTTCATGACCTGGTCAGGGAACTTTACTTACTCTGAAAACTTTACCACCAACGATGAACTACGCCGGGCGTATTCCTGCGAAAATGCAGTTACGCTTGATAAACTGCCCGGGCTTTATGAGTGCAAGCTCTGAACTGAAAAAACCTCCTGTGAAAACAGGAGGTTTTCTTTATGCTTTCGGAACAGTCTTAGTCCTCGTCGTCAGACTCGGGAGCGTCCCAGTTATGGTACACGTTCTGAACGTCGTCATTGTCCTCAAGTGCGTCAAGGAGAAGTCCCATCTTCTTGATGTGATCCTCGTCGGTAAGGGTGGTGTATGTAGAGGGAACCTTTTCTGCCTCTGCGGATACAACCTTGTAGCCCTTCTTGCCGAGTTCCTCGGCAACAGTCGCTACTACTGAAGGCTCGGTCGTTATCTCTACAACGCCGTCCTCAAAGCTGAAGTCGTCGCCGCCTGCCTCCAGGATATCTTCCATTGCCTTGTCCTCGTCGATGTCGCCGTCCTCGTTATCGAGTACGATGACGCCCTTTAAGGTGAACAGGAAGTCAACGCAGCCAGTTGCGCCCATGTTACCGCCGAACTTGTCGAAATAATGGCGTATTTCGCCCGCGGTACGGTTTCTGTTGTCGGTAAGGCACTCAACGATGACTGCAACGCCGTTAGGTCCGTAGCCCTCGTATACGCAGTCCTCATAGTCGTTCTTTTCGGCGCCGCCGGCAGCCTTCTTCAGCAGGCGGTCGATGTTGTCGTTCGGGATATTGTTGCTCTTCGCCTTCTGAACAAGGGTGAAGAGCCTGGAGTTGTTCGCCGGATCTGCGCTGCCGGTTTCTTTAATGCAAACGAGTATCTCACGGCTGATCTTGGTGAACACCTTTGCTCTTGCGCCGTCCTTTTCGCCCTTCTTGCGCTTGATGGTGCTCCATTTTGAATGTCCTGACATAACTTTTTCTCCTTATAATATTAGTTTTGATCCAGCCTCTGGAAGCCCTTTCCCAGGACCTCGCTCGCGCCGGTTATAATTACGAATGCGTCCGGATCGATCTCTTTGACGATCCGCTTGACTTTTACATATTCATTTTTGTGCACTGCAATGCACACGATCTGCTTTTCCTCGCCGGAATACGCCCCTTCGCCGTGCAGCAGCGTAACTCCGCGCTTCTGCCGGAGCAGCTGTTCTGAAATCTCGTGCGGTTTTTCCGAAAAGATCATCAGGAACTTTCCCTCCAGACCGCCGTAGACAAGCACGTCGATTATCTTTGCCTGAACAAAGACCGCAATTATTGCGTACATCACGACGTCAAGGTTCTTATAGACGATGTAACCGCTGACTGCGACCGCTGCATTTACAAGGAATGAGATCTGCCCGAGCTTGATCTCCGGGCGGAATCTGTTGATTATCTTGTTGACGATGTCCGTACCTCCGGTGGTGCCCTCGCGGACGTAGACGATACCTATCCCGGCTCCCATCAGAAGCCCTCCGAATATCGACGCCAGGATACCGCCGCCGTTGTCCGCAATGTAAACCGGAACGTCCTTAAAAAGGTAATCCGTCATTAAAGACAGCGCAGCTACGGATATGAGCGTCTTTATCATCGTTTTCTTATTCAGCAGGATAAATCCGGCGATGAGCAGCGGAACGTTTATCGCAGCAATGAGCGTTCCGACGTTCAGGTCAGTCACATAACTGATGATAGTCGCGATACCAGTCACACCGCCCGGGGCAATGTTATTCGGCGCTGTAAAGCAGTGCACTCCCAGCGCATAGATACCCGAACCCACAATAATTAACAGAATGTCGAACAGCCACTTTTTTACACTTTGCAGCTTGTTTTTCTTTTCCTTACTGACCATAGCCATGCTCCTCCAGATTCAGACGGGCAGTGCTTCGCATATCGCTGCGAAAAGCTCCTCAATGCGCTCCTGCTGACCTGAAAGGCTAAGGTAACCGAACAGCGCTTCCAGCGCTGTGGCGCGGCGGTACTCCGACGGCTTGGCGCTTTTGGGAACGGAGATCCCGCCTGCATTTCTGCCCCGGCGGAGTATATCAGACTCCCGTTCGGTCAGCATGGGTTCGATAACATCGACCGCCTTTGACTGGTAGGAAGCCCTCACCTGCTCTACTGCCAGGTCGTGCAGCCGCCCGGCGTTGGTGTTTCCGCGCAGAACAACTTCCCGCCTTACGAGCAGCTCGTAAACGCAGTCGCCGTAGAATGCGAGCACATTAGGGCTGTACGCCCCTGCTTCGTGCTCCGTCAATGTTGGTAACGCCATTTCATCAACCTTTCAGTATGTAGTAGACATAGCTGTACTCCTCGCAGTGCGCGTCAAAAATACCAGCTTCCTTGCGGAGTTCGCTCATTCCCAGAGATACGGAGCTGTCCTCCTTATGTACGCCGGCGTACTGCTCCGCAGCTGCGATAAGCTGGGAATAATATCCGGTAGTCCAGTCGGACTTCGGCGCAATGTAGAAATCCTGTATCTTCCAGCCGTACTCCTTTGCAAGCACAAGTACCTTATCCAAAGCTAGGATCTGACCGAACCTCCGCTGACAGAACAGCTTTGTGTCCGGTGAGGGCTCGGTAAGCCAGCTTACAGCGCGATAGACGAGAGTGCCGCCCTTTTTGAGTTTCTCCCGAAGGTAATCGAGCCTTTGCTCTATGCCGTCGAATTCTACGGTTCCGTTATACCAGATGAGGTCGTAATTCCCGCCGGGAAGCTCAAATTGCTGCACGGCGACAGAATCCAGACCGGCGTTTCTTCCCTGTTCAGCACGGAATTCATCTGCAAATGCAGCGCATGGTCTGCATTTGAAATGCTCCGATATCATCGCCGGGGTCGAAACCTCATCTCCGATAAATAGGACGGACCCGGCCGGAATACCGCTCAACATGCCTAATACCTGTTTAGCCGTTTCCGTGCTTCCGGGTGAAGAACGGTCAAGCTGCCGGAGTAAAACGCTGATCAGATTCATATTCGCACCTCGGAAACCGAACGGGTTTCCAGCAAATTATCTCACATAGTTGAACTCGAAATCGTAAATGGAAACCAGGTCGTCCTCCTGGATACCCTGCGCTTCCAGCTCGTCGATTATGCCGCTTGAGCGGAGAACGCGCTGGAAATACTGTAAGCTCTCGTAGTCCTCCATATTGCAGGTGTTGAGTATCGGAGCCATGAACGGCGCGTCCACAACGTAAACGCCGTCGATCTTCTCGACCTTGAAGCTGTGCTTTTCAGTTTCAAGCTGCTGAAGCTCCTCGAGAGTGAGCGGCTGTACTTCGAATCTCTTGGGTGGAGGGAGCTTGGAAAGCTCCTCTGCGACGCAGTCCATGAGTGCGTCGGTTCCCTGCGTTGTTGCCGCGGAAATCGCGAAGAAAGGAAGTCCCTTTTCCTCAATGAATTCGCGGAACTGCGCCACCTGCTCCTCGGTCGCCATATCAGATTTGTTCGCCGCTACAATCTGCGGGCGCTCTGCAAGGTCCTCGGAGAAGTTTGCAAGCTCCTGGTTTATCTTATCGAAGTCGTCGCGGGGATCTCTCCCTTCGACGCCGGAAACGTCAACAACGTGCACGATAAGACGGCAGCGCTCAACATGCCGCAGGAAAGCGTGACCCAGTCCCACGCCCTCGCTTGCGCCCTCGATAAGTCCGGGGATATCCGCCATTACAAAAGACTGCTCGCCGTGCTTCACGACGCCAAGCACCGGGGTGAGGGTCGTGAAGTGATAGTTCGCGATCTTCGGCTTTGCGGCGCTGACAACGCTTATCAGCGTTGACTTCCCGACATTCGGGAAGCCGACCAGACCTACATCGGCAAGGAGTTTCAGCTCCAGCACGACGTCAAAAGCTTCGCCGGGGAATCCGGGCTTTGCAAATCGCGGGATCTGGCGAGTGGGGGTCGCAAAGTGGGAATTTCCCCAGCCTCCCCTGCCGCCCTTTGCAACGACTACAGGCTCATCGTCGGAGATATCCGCCATGATCCTGCCGGTGTGGGCGTCCTTTACTATTGTGCCGCGGGGTACGCGTATCACTGTAGGCTCCATCGATTTGCCGGAGCAGCGCTTTGCGCCGCCGGGCTCGCCGTCCGGAGCGATGTATTTTCTCTTGTAGCGGAAATCTATCAGCGTGGAAAGGTTATCATCAGCGACAAATACGATATCGCTGCCCTTGCCACCGTCGCCGCCGTCGGGTCCTCCGGCATTAACGTACTTCTCGCGGTGGAACGTCACCGCACCATTGCCGCCGTTACCTGCCTTGATGGATATTTCTACCTTATCAACAAACATCTATGCCGCCTCGCTTTCCTCTGTTTGTTATTTCACATTCCGTTGCAATTATTACACTGACACGGATAAAAATTAAGCCGGATTGTTGCAATCCGGCTTAGTTGATTAATGAGATTGCAGAAATTAGTCAGCTGCGTAAACGCTAACCTGCTTCTTATCTCTGCCGAGGCGCTCGAACTTTACAGTTCCATCAATCAGAGCGAACAGAGTATCGTCGGAACCCTTTCCAACGTTGTTGCCAGCGTGGATATGAGTGCCTCTCTGTCTAACGAGAATGCTGCCTGCGGATACTACCTGCATGTCAGCGCGCTTAACGCCAAGTCTTTTGGACTCGGAATCACGGCCGTTCTTGGTAGAACCCATACCTTTTTTATGAGCGAAATACTGTAAACTGATTCTAATCATTGTTATAATCCTCCTGTTATCATCGGGAATCAAGCTTCCCTGGTTTCAACCTTTACCCCCGGATAGGCTTCCTGAATGTATTTCATGTGGTCATAAAACGACTCAAGCAGCTTTTCGCTGGGGTCATCAGAACTGTTCAGACGCAGCTCTATACGGTTCTCCCCTACCGCCGCGTCAGCGTCAGCATGGAAGAAATCCGTAATTGTATTGCACACGAGCTGCACGGCGGAGCTTACAGCGGAGCAGACGATATCCTCGCCCTCCTCGCCGTATCCGGCATGACCGGTCACGACAAATCCATATATCCTGCCATCGCGTCTGGCGAACACTATCCGAAGATTATGCGTTGATCGCTTCAATTCTTACCTGGCTGTACGGCTGTCTGTGGCCCATCTTTCTCTTGCTGCTCTTCTTGGGCTTGTAGGTGAAAACGGTGATCTTCCTGGACTTGCCGTTCTTGAGCAGAGTAGCCTTTACGCTTGCTCCGTCAACATAGGGAGCGCCGACCTTAACGCCGTCGTCCTTGCCTACCATGATAACCTTGTCGAATGTGATCTCGCCCTCGGCCTCAAGCTTCTCGATGAAAACGATGTCGCCTTCTTTTACCTGATACTGCTTTCCGCCTGTTTCGATTACTGCGTACATTTTGTTTTACCTCTTTTTATTCAGACTCGCTGCGTCGGGGTTGCATTTCTGCGCTTACGACCTGTCCTGCTTCCAGGCACAAATCACCCTGCACATGCGGCACAATAATTATAGCATATACAAACCGCTTTGTCAAGGGGTCTTGGCAATTTTTTTTATGTTCCGGGTTGTTTTTTTCCTGTTACTATAATAATAGAAACCGCCGCAAAGCATTTTGCGGCGGTTCTGATCTGGTACGCCTGATGCGATTCGAACGCACGGCACATAGCGTCGGAGGCTATTGCTCTATCCAGCTGAGCTACAGGCGCATATCAACTAACATATATTATATCACATCTGAAAGAAAATTGCAACCTCTTTTTTAAAAAAAGAGCGGCAAATTGCCCGGCGAAACGACAAATAAAAAAGCCCGGCGAAATACCGGGCTTTTCGTGTGCTTGGGATAATGGTTCGAATTAAGCCTTGCCAACAGAACCGAACAGTTCCATCTTCTCCTTGACCTTAGCCTTGATAGCCTCGGTGCCGGGTGCGAGGAGCTTTCTGGGATCGAAGCCCTTGCCCTGGAGATCCTTGCCCTCTTCGATGTACTTTCTTGTAGCTTCCTGGAATACCAGCTGGCACTCTGTGTTAACGTTGATCTTAGCAACGCCAAGGGAGATTGCCTTCTTGATCATGTCGTCAGGAATGCCTGTGCCGCCGTGAAGTACGAGAGGCATGTCGCCAACTTCTGCCTTGATCTTAGCAAGTGTGTCGAAGGACAGACCAGGCCAGTTTGCAGGATACTTGCCGTGGATATTACCGATACCAGCAGCCAGCATTGTTACGCCCAGGTCAGCGACCTGCTTGCACTCCTTGGGATCAGCGCACTCGCCCATGCCGATAACGCCGTCCTCTTCGCCGCCGATGGAACCAACCTCAGCCTCGAGGGAGATACCGAGGATATCGCAGGTGTTTACCAGTGCGGTAGTCTTTGCGATGTTCTCTTCGATCGGATAGTGAGAGCCGTCGAACATGATGGAGGAGAAGCCTGCGTTGATGCAAGCCTTAGCGCCTTCGAAGGTGCCGTGGTCGAGGTGAAGAGCAACCGGAACAGTGATGTGGAGGTTTTCGATCATGCCCTTAACCATGCCAACGATGGTGGAATAACCGCACATATACTTGCCTGCGCCCTCGGATACACCAAGGATAACAGGGGATTTGCACTCCTCTGCGGTGAGAAGGATAGCCTTTGTCCATTCAAGGTTGTTGATGTTGAACTGACCAACAGCGTACTTGCCGTCGCGAGCCTTGTTCAGCATTTCTTTTGCAGAAACTAACATTCTTATGATCTCCTTTGAATTATAGTTGGATAATAATCCATCCGAAAATATTATAACACGTTTCTCAAAAAAAAGCAATACATTTTCTGATTTTTTTACAGAGAAAAAGCACTCCGTTTCCGGAGTGCTTGAAATCATACAGACTGCGCCGTATACAATCTATAATAGTCGCCTTTCTTCGCCATCAGTTCATCGTGGGTGCCCGCTTCGGTTATGCCCTTGTTGGAAACGTACATTATCCTGTCACAGCTGCGGATTGTGGAAAGACGATGCGCGATGATGAACGACGTCCTGCCTTTCATCAGGTGATCAAGACCGTTCTGGAGGTAACGCTCGGTCATTGCGTCGATCGACGACGTTGCCTCGTCAAGAACCAGTATTCTCGGATCGGAAACGATCGTCCTTGCAAACGCGATGAGCTGTTTCTGGCCCTGCGAAAGCCCCGAGCCACGCTCGTTGACCACCGTATTGTAGCCGTCCGGCAGCGATTCAATGTAGCTGTCGATACCGACTATGTTACATGCCCTGCGTATTTCCTCGTCGGTCGCGTCGAGCTTGCCGTAGGCTATGTTATCCCGGATAGTCCCGCTGAAAATGAAGCTGTCCTGGAGCATTATGCCCATCTGCGAGCGCAGCGAGTGGAGAGTTACCTTTGAAATGTCGCTTTCGTCTATCCGCACTTCCCCGCCGCTTAGATTGTAGAATCGAGATATCAGGTTGACGATGGTCGTTTTGCCTGCTCCGGTGGGACCTACCAGCGCGACGCTCTCGCCCGCCTTTACATCGAACGACAGGTGCTCCAGTATGTTGATACCAGGCTCGTACGCAAACGTAACATCTTTAAAATGCACATCGCCGTGGATCTCCGGCATCTTTACTGCGTCGGGAGCATCGTCAACGGTCACCGGCTCGTCCATCATCTCAAAGATACGCTCGAGGTTTGCTACTGCGTTGATGAATGTGTTCATCAGGTTGGACAGGTTCATCAGCGGCTGCCAGAATCTTGCGGAATAGTCAGTCATCGCGATTATCGTACCAAACGACACTATTCCCTGCATGCCTATCAGACCTACCGCAAAAATGAACGCCCTGACGATGATGGAAACCACATCGGTGCTCGGCCATACCAGGTTGGAGTAGGACACCGCCTTCATCCAGGATTTTTTGTACTTCTTTGCAAGCTTGTCGTTTATCTCCGCGTTTTCTTCCTCGCGGGTGAACATCTGGGAGATCTTTACGCCGACAATGCTCTCGTGGAGGTACGCGTTGAGATTGGAGCTCTTGTTGGAAACCTGCTGCCATGCCTTGCGCTGCCCGTTCTTGATGATGAGCATTACCAGGGCGTATATCGGAAGCCCTGCCATTGTGACAAGGGCAAGCTGCCAGTTCACGAAGAACATGAATATCGTGATGAACACAAGGTTGATTATCTCGAGGATAAAATTGATAAGTCCGTTGGTCATCAGGTCGGATATCGCGTTGATGTAGTTTATGATACGCGTGAGTATCTTGCCGTGCGGACGGCTGTCGTAATACTCGAAGCTAAGCCGCTGCATGTGCTCGAAAAGGTCCTTGCGGATATCGTAAACGATGTCCTGACCAACCTTTGTCATCATCACCGAACGTATCTTCGCGAAGATAACGCTGACAACGATGCAGACGAAAACAGCCACGCCGCTAAGTATGATGTACTTCACGCGGTCGTCCGGAGATACTGCGGAGGCCTGGCCGACCGGTATCATGTAGTTGTCTATCGCATTCTGTACGATGAGCGGCGACAGCAGCCCTATCATTGAGCCGAGCGCGCTAAGCAGCAGAGATATCGCGATGCGCTTCTTGTATTTTGCCGCGTATACCAGCGAGCGTTTCAGGTGTCGTATGTCGAACGGGGTTTCAAGCACTTCGTCGACGTCGAATTTGTTTCTTGCCAATTTTATCCCTCCTTACTTCTGAAGATCGTATACTTCGCGGTAGTAACCGTTCTGCTTTATCAGCTCGTCGTGAGTTCCCTGCTCGGATATCTTTCCGTTTTTCAGAACGATTATCTTGTCGGCGTATTTCGCGGTGGAGATACGCTGCGCGATTATCAGCTTGGTGCACGGGAAATCCAGGTTCGCCAGGGCGTTCTGAATGTGCTTTTCGGTTTCGAGGTCCACCGCCGATGTGGTGTCGTCAAGTATCAGTATGGACGGTTTGACGGCAAGCGCTCTCGCAAGGGAGATACGCTGCTTCTGCCCGCCGGAAAGTCCCACGCCGCGCTCACCGACTATCGTTTCGTAGCCGTCGGAGAGCCTGCGGACGAATCCGTCGGCGTCCGCAGCCTTTGCGTATTTCACAACGTCCTCCTCCGACATGTTTGAATCGCCGAAGCTGATGTTGCCGTCGATGGTGTCAGAGTACAGCAGTACGTCCTGCGTTGCAAAACCGATGTTGTGACGGAGCTGCTTCAGCTTGAGGTGGCTGACGTTTACGCCGTCTACTCTGACTTCGCCGCTGTTCACGTCGTAAATGCGCGGTATCAGCTCTGCGAGAGTTGTTTTGCCGGAGCCGGTTTCGCCCATTACAACTACGGTCTGACCGGGCTCCACGGTAAAGGAGATATCGTTGAGCACCTCGGTATTACCGTAGGAGAAGCTTACATGGTCGAACTCGATCTTTCCGTCGAAACGGTCGGGCTTTTCTACTGCATCGTTGCGGTCGACTATGCGGGGGCTGCCGTAGTATATCTCGATTATCTTGTTGGCAGAAGCAGTGAAGCGCTGGAGGTCGTTAACGATGTTGCCGAGGGTTCTCATCGGGTTGGACAGCGTCCAGATCAGCCCGGAGAACGCCGCGTACTGACCCAGCGTTATTCTGCCGAAAACCACGAACAGACCTCCCGCGATGAGCATTACAACGGACAGCGACTGCGCCGTTGTTTCCAGAAACGGGAAAAACTTCAGCCACATGAATGCTGCCTTTTTGTTAGCCTGGTTGTAGTCCTGGCTGTATTCGTCGAATCGCTTTATTTCGTAGTCCTCGCGGGCGAACGCCTTCACGACGCGGTTACCGGAGATGTTCTCCTCGGCAGCCGTGTTCATGCGGGAAAGCTTTTCGCGCAGGTCGACGTAGAGCGGACCCACCTTGCGCTTGAAAAGCCAGGTGATGAACAGTATCACAGGGGTCAGCCCTATCATGCAGAGAGCCATCAGCCAGTCCATCGTGAAGAAGAATATCAGCGACGCGGAGAACAACACTATACATTCGACGATGGTCTTGATTATCCACGCGATGGAGTGGCGGACCATGTCAAGGTCGGCGGTGACGCGGGTCATGATGTCGCCGGTGCGGTATACATTATAAAATGCGGCGTCCTGGTTCTCGATTTTGTCGAACAGCACTTTCCTGACGCGGTATATCAGCGTCTGCGAGGTGTGTTCGTACATCATGTTGCTGCTGTACTGCAATCCGCAGCGCAGCAGTGTGAAGCCTACCATCGCGATGAGCATTCCGATGAGCACGTCAGTGTGCTCCTGGAGATTCAGCAGCGCGTTGTCGTTGATGATGAACGTGTCGGTTATCTGCTGCGTAAAATAAGGCGTGATTATGTACATCGACTGGCATATCACGGTTATGCACAGCGCCAGTATGTATATCGCGCGGCAGCCCTTCATGTTCTTCCACAGCCATCTGAAAAGAAACATTCTATCTCCCCTTCCTTTGTGCGCCTGCGTTTGTTCTGTATTTAGCAGGCGGTTGAAAACGTTTACTGTTAGTATACCAGAAAAATAAGATTTGTAAAGTGGCAAAAACGTACAAGATTCATTGATTAATTATCGTTTTTTCGGCAAAATCATTAATCAGAATAGATTTGTACGATTTTTCAGCCTGAATTTACAATTGAGATAATAATTTTATACTATATTTAAGTATTAGCTTATTTTTCAGAAAATTTTCTTTGGGTGCTATTGAAATATTCAAAACATTATGCTATAATTAATGTAATAATGATTTCTAAGTTCATTTTTTGATGTGCAAAGGAGAAATCGCTGTGCTTTACGGAAAAACCATCGTTGCTCTCTGTATCCCAAGGATACAGGACGCTTCCAATCATAAATTCATAACTACATTCGCTAAATCGCTTTCCGCACAAAATGCCAGGCTGTTCGTTTACTCGACGACTTCTGAACTTTACTGGAAAAATATAGATGAACAGGGCGAAAAAGCCGTCTTTGACCTCATCAATTACGAAGTTACCGACGCTGTTGTGATCCACGACGAGTTCATCAAGGATAAGGATACTGTCAGGCAGATCATTTCGGCTGCCCATTCCCACGGGATCCCTGTAATTATTATCGGAGCGCAATATCCCGGCTGCGTCAGGGTATCTTTCGATTACAGCGCCGGATTCGCGCAGGTCGTAAGGCATGTTATTGAGAAGCACAATGTCAGAAATATCCACATGATCGCCGGTATCAAGGACAACCAGTTTTCCGAGGAGCGTATCGACGTCGTAAGGAAGCTCGCGGACGAATACGGGATAGGTTTCGGCGACGAGGATATCAGCTACGGTGAATTCTGGAGCGTCCCGACTGAAAACGCGGTGGAGCAGCTGTTCGTTCGCAGGCGCAGGCTTCCCCAGGCAATATTCTGCGCTAATGACATCATGGCTATCACTGCTGTTTCTGTCCTGAAACGCCACGGTATCAGGGTGCCGGAGGATATCATCGTCACCGGGTTCGACGGCATAAAGGACGTGCAGTACTGCACTCCGCAGATCACCACCGGTCTTTGCAGCAGCGAACATCTTGCAAGCACCGTTGCGGACGTCATCATGAAACGCCTTTCCGGTGAGAGCGTTCCGGAGGAAGTTCTGGTGGTTCCCGAGTTACAGACCTCTGCGAGCTGCGGCTGCACTGCCGCGGTAAGGGTCAACCCCTCCGAGGAGCTGACCTATATCAACAACTCGTTCAACCGTTTCCAGTCGGAGGAAGAACACATGTTCCGCATGATAAGCCGTGTCCTGCGATGCAAGGATATCCCCGGCGTTGCGGATGTCCTGGACAGGTACGAATTTTACGACCTGGTTATCGCGCTTAATCCGGAATGTACCGAACGCAGGTTCAACCCGCTCGAAAGGGGTTCCGGCGCGAATTACGGCGATGTTGTGAAGATCATTTATAACACGAATTACCCAATGCATGGGCGCATCGACGATATGCGCACCATGGACCTCCACCCCAATCTGAAAGACATGCTGACCGAGCATGATGAACCGCTGATATTCTACGCGCTTAGCTACATAGGGGTTCCCATGGGATTCCTGTGTTTCAACTACCACGACTACGATATACAGAACTACTACAAGGCGTCGCAGATAATCAGCACGCTGAACACAGCGTTCGGGGCTTTCCGTTCGAAGCAGTATCAGGAGTACCTTACCGACAAGATAGAAGAAATGTACCGCTGCGACGGGCTGACTCACCTGCTGAACCGTATGGCTCTCAAGAATCTCTACCCGGAACTGCTGAAAAAGTGCAGCGGAACAATGACCGTTGTGCTCGCAGACCTTGACGGTCTGAAAAGCATAAACGACACGTTCGGGCATGACGACGGCGATTTCGCCATCTGCGCGGTCGCGGGGGCTATACGGTCCTGCTGTCCGGAGAATGCACTCTGCATTCGCTGGGGTGGCGACGAGATGGTGGCAGTCATTCCGGAGTATGCTGCCCCGGAGAATATACTCCGGTCGATAGACAGCCACCTTGAAGAAGTCAACGAAAGCTCCGGGAAGGAATACACGATCTCCGCCAGCGTCGGAGTCAAGTCCTTTGACCTGACCAGCGCGGGCGACCTGGAATCCATGATACGTCTGACTGACGAGCTGATGTACAGCAGCAAGCACCGGAAAAAGGAGCTGCGGCTACGCGGACAGTAAAAGGCAAGAACCGAGGTTATACAATGAAAGCAGTTATTTACGAAAGCAATGCGGGAAGCTCCAGAAGATACGCAGAAATGCTCGCTTCCAAGCTTGGCGTGCCGGCTTATCCCTTTAAGGAGGCGCTAAAGGCGGTTGCTAAGGACGAGGAGACGATATTCATCGGCTGGATTTTCGCGAACAAGGTACAGGGGCTTAAAAAGGCGCAGAAGCGCTGGAATCTCGTCTGTATCGGCGCGGTGGGCATGAATCCTCCCGGGGAGATATACGATAAGATCCTGCACGAGAACAATCCGACGGATATTCCGCTTTTCTACCTGCGCGGCGCGCTCGACTACAGCAAGCTGAGATGGCTTCAGAAAAAGCTTCTGCAAACCATCTGCACCGACCTTGAAAAGCAGAACAAGCCCGGCACGCAGGGAATGATCAGCGTGCTCAAAAACGGCTGCGACTTCGTCAGCGAGGAGAATCTCGCCGCGATGGTCGCATACGCGCTGGCAAA
>CAKSHG010000009.1 GCA_934456315.1 uncultured Oscillospiraceae bacterium
TAAAGGGGACTTCGGTCCCCTTTTTTATTTTATACTATTGACAACTGTACAAAAAAGGTTTACAATATAATATGGTGTTAGTTAAATCTAACGCTGAAAGGAGTGAATAAAATGCATTGTGACTGTGAATCCGCATTCGAGGAGCACGACATCGTTGAATGCATAACCTCCGCGCTGGACGCCCGGGATCCGTATACCGGCAATCACTCCCGCCGTGTGGCAGACATGGCGTGCGAGCTTTGCCAGGCCCTGAAGCTTCCGGAGGATATAACCCGGGAAATACACATAGCCGGACATCTTCACGATATCGGGAAGATAGGCATACCTGACAAGGTGCTGCTGAAACCCGGCAGGCTGAATGACGAGGAATGGGAGCTGATGAAGCAGCACCCGAAGATAGGAGCTGATATCCTTGCAGGCTCGCCTAAATTCGCGCGGATCGCGGCGATAATTCTGCACCATCACGAGCGCTTCGACGGAAAGGGCTACCCGTTCGGCGCAAAGGAAGAGGAGATACCGCTTGGCTCCAGGATAATAGCGGTGTGCGATTCCATAGACGCTATGGCAAGCAGCAGAGCCTACCGGAGCGCGCTTCCGCTTAGCACCGTCCGCGATGAGATAGAAAAGAATTCCGGAATAATGTACGACCCCAAGGTCGCCAGGGCGATGCTCGATAACTGGAAGTTAGTTGAGGATACATACATATAAATATATTATAGGCTGCACATGCTTCAAGGGCGTGTGCAGTTTTTTTGTTTCGGAAAATGATCCGATTCCGTTTTTTCAGGAAATTTTACAGAATATATTGACAAAATAAATATTGCATGCTATAATAACTGTACCAATACAAATAATACAGTTAATACAGAACAGTACATTCAACATACATTGAAAGGAGGTCCGGAAATGCTGAATATAAGACTGGAGGGCAAGCTGCCGATATATGAGCAGCTATTCAACGGGATATCCAGGCTGATATCTTCCGGGGAAATGTCGCCGGACGAGCGGCTGCCGGCGGTGCGCGAGGTCGCGAAGCAGTTCGGGATAAACCCGAACACGGTGCAGAAAGCCTACGCGCAGCTTGAGCAGGCGGGGCTGATCTACTCTATCCCTGCAAAGGGCAGCTATGTTTCCGGTGCGGAGGACGCTGCGCAGGCAGTCAGGCGTGACGCGCTCCGGAGGAGCGAGCGGGAGCTGCACGGCGCTTTTGACGCCGGGGTGAGTCTTGAGGAGATAAACGCTGTCGTACAGCGTATCTGGAATGGTGAAAGGAATGGTGGTAGTTTATGATCGAGGTAAAGAAGGCGGTAATGCGGTTCGACGACAAGAACGCGCTCGACGGGATCTCCCTGTCGATACCCGGCGGCTGCGCATACGGACTTCTCGGCTCGAACGGCGCGGGTAAATCAACGCTGCTGCGGGCACTCTCCGGAATATACAGGCTGAACAGCGGGGAACTGACCATCGACGGCGAACCGGTCTACGACAATGCGAGAATGAAAGAACGCGTGTTCTTCATCAACGACGAAACAGTGCAGTTCAATACCATGACCCTTGCCGAGATGAAGCAGTACTACAAGAGCTTCTACAGCACGTTTTCCGAGGAGCTGTGGCAGAAGCTGTACAGCGCGGTGCAGCTTCCGCTGAAAAAGCGGCTGAACACATTCTCAAAGGGCATGAAGCGGCAGGCGGCGGTGATATGCGGAATCGCGTGCAGAACGCCTTACCTGTTCCTTGACGAGGCCTTCGACGGGCTTGACCCGACCATGCGTATAATCGTCAAGCAGATGCTGATAGACGCGATGATGGATTCCAACCTGACGGTGATTTTCAGCTCCCACAATCTCGGGGAGATAGACGAATTCTGCGACCGCGTGGGACTTCTGCATGCCGGTAAGGTCGTGTTCGACCGCGAGCTTGACAGCGTCAAGGGCAGCGTGTTCAAGATACAGACCGCGTTCCCGGAGCCGGTTTCGAGGGAGCAGCTTTCCGCGGACGGCGTGGATATCCTGCACATCGAGGAAAACGGCAGCGTAATGCATATCATAGCCCGGGGCGACCGGGAGAAGATCCGCGCGGCGGTGGAGCGGCATTCCCCCAAACTGTACGACGAAGTTCCGCTGTCGCTGGAGGAGATATTTATTTACGAAATGGAGGTGCTCGGCTATGACAGCTCAAAACTCGACAAGTAACATAAGCAAAGGCGCTTTCCACAATTTTCTGCCCTACTACCTGAACAAGGTGAAGTACCTAAGACCGCAGCTCATCATGAGCATTATTTTCAGCGTGCTTAGCTACCCTGTGTTTATGCTGTTTATAGACATCGCGTGCCCGATGGAGCGAGAGTGTTATAGATTAATGGGGCTGGCGACCACCATAACTCCGGATCAGTCCGCGCAGTTCCAGGCGGCGCAGGAAAGGTTGGATCTGCTGTATTCATTCTTTGTGACCGAGCTGATCATTGGAGTGCTTAGCCTTGTGGGGCTGTTTATATTCACATTCGTGACCACGCTCCGCAGTTTCCGATACCTTTACAACAAGTCAGTGGTGGATATGGATATGTCCCTGCCGATAGACCACAACACGCGCTTCTTCGGCGACCTTGCGGCGGTTTTCACAGTGAATATCCTGCCGCATCTCTGCTCGATACTACTGGGGCAGATATTGCTGCTGTTCTCTGACCTTATGGTGTTCGACAGCACTGGTCAGACCCAGAAAATAGTAGAGGCGATAATGGGGCCGATGGCGTTCACCGGGCTTTTCATGTGCATAATGGAAATCGCGATAACGCTGCTGATGCTGTCTTTCTGCGGCAGGTTCGCGGAGTCCTGCATTTATTCTTTCCTCATCAATTTTGCGATACCGGTTATCCATCTCATGACGCTGAATCTCGTTGAGAGCGGCGTTTACGGCGCTGTACTGTACCCATCCGCGCTAAGCGTTTTCTGGGGCTCGGCGTATCCGATAACCGCCTCCTCTCCCCTTGGAATGGTAGTCATGACGCTGTACTCGATGATGAGCACCTCCTGCGAGGGAACTATCAGCGATGTTGCACCGATATTCCGTCCGGAATACGGCATTCCCGCCCTGCTGGTGACGCTCGCGTGCTTCGCCGGGGCGTACTTCCTGATAAAATACCGCCGTGCGGAGCGCGTTGGCATGCCCTACGTCTACAAGGGAATGGGGCTTGTTATCCCGGGTATCGTTATCTTCGCGATAACCGTTCCGGTGTCGTACTTCGTGTCTATCAGCCTGCGCGGTCAGGAAGATACGATGGAATACAGCAGACTTACGGCAAACTCCGTTCCGGGGCTTGTTATCGGCACTCTTATCGGCACGTTCATTCTGTATATCATCATGGAGCTTATCAGCGGGCGGAATTTCCGGAAGTTCGGGATTTCCGTTGCCAAGTGGGCGGGGACCCTTGCGGCGTGCGCGCTGATATGCTTCGGTCTGAACATGTCTAACGGATTCGGCGCGGCGTATTATATTCCCGACCCTGCAAGGGTGGCTTCTGCCGGCGTTTCCTATACGAATTGGAATATACCCGGCGACGAGTTCCGTCAGAGTGCTCTGACCAAAAACACTTTCCACATAACCGCGTTAGACGGCGACACCGAAATGCTCCAGCTTATAAACGAGCTGCACGAGGAAGTCCCCAAGAATAACGGTGACTGGGTAGATGACGGCTACATCGTCGAGTTCTATTACGTCATGAAGGACGGCACACAGCTTGAGCGGCGCTATTCCTTAAGCGAGGAGCTTTTCCAGGATTTCCGCAGCAAGATGGTTACCCCCGATGGCTGGTATTCCAGTCAGTTCACTGCTGATGAAATGAAGCTGCGCAGGAACGGCTATCATGTTGATTATGTATTTTCCGACCGCTCTATCGAAGATGCCAGCGACGAAATATTTGACGTGATAAAGGCGGACTGCCAGAAGGTAAATATTGATTTCATCGAGAACGAGCCGAAATGGAAGCATGTCGAAATATGTATCAACCTGTTAAAGAAAAACAGTTCCAACATGTCAGACAGCATATGGATAAATGTCTATGACTGGATGGATAACACCATCAGTTATCTCAAGAGTATCGGAATAGACGTCACAAATCAGTTCACCGGAAATGGGTACAAGACGGCGTTCATTGTAAAAAATGCGTCCTCGCTGAATTACGCCGAGATGTTCGGACAGTCTGAGGGATATACGTTCAACGAATATCAGCGCCTCAGGTTCGATGTGCCGGATATGTCACCGAACGATGATGATTACGGTCTGCAGTTCACATACGGCAGGTTAGAGCCCTCCGATACGGAGCTGGAAAAGCTCATCTCTGTCAGCGGAAGCTTTGACTATTCCGGCAATGTGGATAAGTATATGATCATCTTGTTTAAGTCCGACAATTTACAGGAGTATATATCCGATGACTTTGACGCGCTGACATTCGCTGTTCCTACCGAATACAGCGACCTTGCAGAGAGCATACTCCAGCGCTGCATGGTGCAGGAGTATCACAGCTCCATTCCCGAAAATGGCATAGAATCAACATACGCCTGACACCGCACTGAATGACGCTATGACATTTCTTTGATCCTGATAACCGTTCTTCCCCCAATATAAACCAACGCCCCGGCTTCGTCAAGAGGTCGGGGCGTTGGTCTGTCCGGGATACGGTGCATACGAAATTGTGTAGAAAATGCAACGTTCGTTTTGTAACCTATGCACAAAATATCCCCAAAAAATGACAAAATAAACAGAAAGTAATCATTTTTAGCCAGTTAATTTTATCTATTAGTATACTGATTTAACATTGCGTAGAAAAATATCATGAAAAAATTGTTGCAATATATTGTGAAATGGTGTATAATTATAATACGAATAGCTATAAGGTGGGGTATGCCATTTTATGGAATGTACCCGTGGCAGAGAGGAAAATATATGGCACTTTTTGATACGAATGCGTTCAGGATTTCTGAACAGGGACTGTCGGTCCTCTGGCAGAAACAGCAGATAATTGCACAGAACATTTCCAATGCGGATACGCCGGATTACAACTGCAAGTACCTTGACTTTGCAGGCGTTTTAAGGGACAAGCTCCGCAGCAACGGTACTGTTGATACCGAGATCGATATCGTTCAGCGGCTGTTCATCGACCGCGTGACCGACGACCAGGCTGACGGCAACAACGTTGACAACGACGTACAGCAGGCAGAGCTCGCAAAGGCGCAGATACAGTACGACGCGATAATGAACTCGATGAACGGCAACTTTGCCAGAGTCAGATCGGCTATGACCACGAAGTAACAGGGGGTACATATGGCATTTTTAAGTTCGCTCAATATCCCGCTTTCCGGCATGACCGCCGAGCGGTTCAGACTTGATATAATCTCGCAGAACATCAATAACGCCGACAATGTTGCCTCAACTCCCGAGGAGGCTTACAAGCGCCAGATGGTGGTTTTCGGCGAGGACAAGACCTTCAAGAAGCTGCTGTTCTCCAAGCTGAATTCCGGCGAGATCGCGTCCTTCAACTATGTGAAGTACCGCGGCGTTGAGGCAAAGGCGGTCGTTGACGACCCCACTCCCGCCGAGCCGGTCTACGACCCCACTCACCCGCTTGCAGACGAGCGCGGCTACATCTACGAATCCAATGTCGATGTAGCGACCGAGCAGCTCGACGCGATGGAGGCGGAAAACATGTATTCCGCGAATATGGCGGTGTTCGAAGTGGTGAAGTCCATGGCTACCAAGGCACTGACCCTGGGCAAGGGCTGATTTTCGAAAGGACGATATAAATGGTTGACTTTACAACAATGAATGCGCTGACCCGCATGAAGCCGATGGAGGCTATGACCCCCATGGGCGAGGATCCCAAGAAAAAGACCTATGCGGTCGACGCAGGAGAGGCTTCATTCCTCGATGTGTTCAAGGGAATGGTCGATAATGTCGTTGAAACTAACGAGCAGGTGGACCGCGATGCGATAGACCTCATGCTCGGCAACATCGACGACCTGGCGCAGGTGCAGTCCAACATCACGAAGGCGGGTATCGCAGTAGACCTGCTCGTCACCGTGAAAAATGAAGCGCTCAGCGCTTACAACACGATCATCGGCATGCAGGTATGATGATCGTTCAGCTGCCTGGAGAGGCGGCATAAAACTTCGGAGGACGTTCTTTAAATGAATGAAAAACTGAAATCTGTCGTAACGACAGTCAAGACGAAATGGACGGACGCCTCAAAGATGGCGAAGATCCTGATCATTTCAATCCCGGTCGTCGTTATTGCAATAATCATCGTGCTTTGCGTGATGCTCAATTCCAACAAGAGCACAGCGGTGCTGTTTTCCGGGCTTTCTACGTCGGAATCCGGCGAGATCGCTGCGGCTATACAGGAGCTTGGCGTTACAGATGTGACGGTCAACACTGACGGCGATATCATCGTGCCGGCTGACAAGGCTGACTCACTTAGAATGCAGATGTGGGCGCAGGGCTACCCCAAGACCACTATCAACTACGACATCTGGAACAACGGTGTCGACCTGTGGAGCACTGACACCGACAAGCGCGAGATAAAGCGTCAGCAGCTGGAAGCCCGTCTGGGCGCTACCATCGCTTCGATGGACAAGATACAGTCCGCTACGGCGAACATCACCCTGCCGGAGGTTTCCAACTACGCGCTTTCCGACAACAAGGGCGAGAGCCAGTGCGCGGTGTTCATTCAGCTCAAGAGCGACGCAGAGCCGCTTACCAACGAGGAAGTGCGCGCGATCTACCGCGGCGTTACTACCAGTGTTGAGGGGCTCACCAAAGAGAATGTTTCCATAATGGACAGCAAGCTCAATTCCTACGAGTGGATCGACCCCGAGCTTGACAAGCCCGACGAGGACGAGAACACCGACAAGTCCGGCGTTGACATCGCAAGAAAGCGCCTTGAGTTCGAGAAGGAATTCGTTCAGGTGCTCAAGGACGGTCTGGGCGATATGTTCACCAAGATGTACGGCGAGGACGGATTCGCGTTCAATGTTTCTGCAAGGCTGAACTACGATTCCAGAAACACCGAGTCCACGCAGTACACTCCGGCAGACGGCACCGACCACGGTGTTAAGGATCATGAGGACAAGGTCGCATGGGGCGGCGCCCTCGATGAGAACGGCGATATCGTCGGAGTTACTCCGAATGCAGACCTCTCACCGGATTATCCTACATACACCGGTCTTGAGGACGGTCAGAACTATTATTATAATAAGGAAGAAATACAGTACAGCGTTTCCAATGTCAAGGAAACCGTTACAAAGGACGGCTACTCCATCGATTCTCTGAGCGTTGGTCTGGTCGTTAATCAGACCAACATGACCCAGGGCGAGCGCGACGCGCTTCAGGCTATTGTCGCTAACGCCGCAGGCACTACGACAGACCTCGTTTCCGTTTACAATATTCCGTTCGTACTCAGCGCTACAAACAACGGCGGCGCAAACGGCGATGGAAACCTCCAGATCATCACTCCGCCTGTGGATACGTTCAGAAATACCCTGCTGTACGTTGTAGTCGGTCTTGGCATCGTGCTGATACTGCTTCTGGTGATGACGCTTATGATGAGCCATTCGAGAAAGAAGAAGATCAGACGCCGCCAGGAGGCTGCATTCGCAGCAGCCGCACAGGCGAGCCAGACGCAGTCCGCCGGCGGCGCGACTGCGCAGGAGCCGGAATCTCCGGAGGAAGTGGACTTCAATATCGCGAGCCTTACCGAGGAGGCTGCGAAGGAGTCCCGCGAAACTATCCTCAAGCGCGAGATAAGCGACTTCTCCAAGACAAATCCGGAGATCGTCGCACAGATCATCAAGAACATGATGAAGGCAGAATAAGCCTCACTAAGGGGGGACATATATGGCAGAAGCTAAGAAAGCCGAAGAACTCACCGCGAACCAGAAAATCGCGCTGGTTCTCGCGGCAATGGGCGCCGACAACGCCTCAGAGATATACAAGCACCTTTCAGACGACGAGATCGAGGCGCTTTCCACCGAGGTCGCTAAGCTGGAATACCAGCCTATCGACGTCGTAGAAGGCGTTCTCAACGAGTTCTACGAGCTTTGCCTTACGCAGAAGGTCGTTGCCGAGGGCGGCGTTGATTACGCCCGCGAGATACTCGAAAAGGCGTTCGGCTCCGAGGCGGCTAACAACCTGCTTCAGAGGATAACAAAGCAGCTCAAGACGAAATCCTTCGACTTTGTTCGAAAGGCGGACTATAAGAACCTGCTCGCGATAGTACAGAACGAGCACCCGCAGACCATCGCGCTGATCCTTTCCTACGCAAGGATAGACCAGGCGGCGGCGATACTCGCAGAGCTTCCCAAGGAAAAGCGCGTCGAGGTAGTCGAGAGGATCGCGAGAATGGACCGGGCTTCGCCTGACGTCATCAAGGCGCTGGAAGCTACGCTCGAGAAGAAGTTCGCAAACCTCGTGAACACCGACAGCATGGAGGTCGGCGGTATCTCCTATGTTGCGGAGGTCATGAACAACGTAGACCGCGCGACCGAGAAGTACATATTCGACGAACTGTCCGCAAGGGATCAGAAGCTTGCAGACCAGATCAAGCAGAAGATGTTCGTATTCGAGGATATCGTCAACCTGGATTCCATGGCTATCCAGGAGTTCACAAAACAGGTCGACCCGAAGGATCTCGCGATCGCAATCAAGGGCTCCACGCAGGAGGTCGCAGAGTGCATTTTCTCCAATATCTCCACGCGTGCAAGAGAGAGCCTTCAGGCAGATATCGAGTACCTGCACAATGTGCGTATGCGTGACGTCGAGGCTGCACAGCAGAACATCGTTGCGACTATCCGCCGTCTTGAGCAGGAGCAGATCATCACCATCTCCCACGGCGGTGGCGGCGACGAGGTCATTGCGTAATGCGGCCTGAGCGTTATTTCAGATTTTCAGCGTAACGGAGGGATACAGTGTCAGTTTTAAAAAGGAACTCCGTTTATTTCGGCGGCGGCGTTGATATCTCGAACACGATAGATATCAGACACGCTCAGCCCGCGGCTGAACCGGTTCAGCCGGTGCAGCAGGAGCCGCAGCCGGAGGAGCCGAAAAAGCCAGACCCAGAACAGGTCCTGATGGAAGCCAAGCGCAGGCTGGACGAAAAGCTCCAGCAGCTGAACTTCCGCGAAAAGCAGCTTGAGCAGCAGAAGCAGGAGCTTGAGGAGCTCAAGGCGAGGTGCGTTCAGCAGGGCAAGGATATAATCCAGGAAGCCAAAAGCCGTGCGGACGCGATCGTCCAGAACGCCAACGACAACGCCTCGCAGATAATTTCTGACGCCGAAGCGAACCGCGACAGCGTCTACATCAAGGCAAAGGCTGACGGCTTCGAGCATGGAACACGGGACGGCAGAGAGGCTTGCCTTGCTGCCGGGCGTGATATCCTTGACGAAGCAAAATCCTATGCCGAGAGGATAAATTCCGAGAAAGACCAGCTTTTTGCGGACTACGAAAAGGAAATTTACGATACCGTGATGCAGATAGCGAAGAAAGTCACGCTGGACAGCATCACATCAAAGGACAGCGCAGCAGTCAAGCGCCTGATAAAAAAGGCGGCGAAGGAATTCCGCAACTGCGAGCGTATAAAGATAACTCTTAACGACAACGGAGCCAACGAGGAGCTTACCGGGGACTACGAGTACCTGAAGGAGCTCTGCGGAGGTATCCAGAACGTTGAGGTGGAGCTCCTGCCGGAAGCTGAACCGGGAACGGTGATAGTCGATAACGGCAGCGAGATAGTGGACGCGGGAATAATGACGCAGCTCCGCATGATACAGGAGCTTGGCGACGGAAAGTTCCGCGAACCCACAAAATCCCCGAGGAAAAAGAAGAAACCCGACCCCGAGCCTGCTGAACAGTCAGACGAGGAGTCATAGACCCACAGCGGAGGAAGTCATGGCACTTGAATTCGGAGCATTTCGCGATGAAATAACAAAATATGACACATTCCGCTACATGGGAAAGATAGAAAAGATAGTCGGAATGACCATCGAGGCGAGCGGTCCCGCCTGCAATATAGGCGATGTATGCCGCATTTACTCGAAGGACATGTCGAGCTATATCCGGGCAGAGGTCGTGGGGTTCAATAAGAGCAATATCCTGCTCATGCCCTACACCGAGATCGAGGGCATCGGTCCGGGGAGCATCGTGGATTCCACCGGCGACAAGCTCACCGTCAAGGCGGGTCCCGGACTTGTCGGGCGCATAGTCGACGCGGCGGGAATGCCGCTGGACGGCGGCGCCGACCCGGGGTGTACCGATTCCATTTCGATAACAGGCGCTCCGTCGAATCCGTTCGACAGACCTCCGATAAAGTCGCAGATAGAGCTTGGCGTTAAGGCCATAGACGGTCTGCTGACCATGGGCAAGGGTCAGAGAATGGGCATATTCGCCGGTTCGGGCGTTGGTAAGTCTACGCTGATGGGCATGATCGCCCGTAAGGTCAAGGCGGATATCAACGTTATCGCGCTGGTCGGCGAGCGTGGACGTGAGGTCCGCGAGTTCATCGAGCGTGACCTTGGACCGGAGGGCATGGCGCGCTCCGTGCTGGTGGTCGCGACGTCGGATCAGCCTGCGATGATGAGAAGCAAGTGCCCGCTGACCGCTACGGCTATCGCGGAGTACTTCATGAAGCAGGGCAAGGACGTACTCCTGATGATGGACAGTCTGACGCGTTACGCGATGGCGCTGCGCGAGGTAGGACTATCCACGGGTGAACCTCCGATAGCGAGAGGCTACACGCCGTCTATTTACAGCAGCATGCCGAAGCTGCTGGAGCGCGCCGGGAATTTCCCGGAGGGCTCGATAACCGGTATCTACACCGTGCTCGTTGAGGGCGACGACACCAACGAGCCGATTGCCGATACTGTCCGCGGTATCATCGACGGACATATCATTCTTTCGCGTAAGATCGCGGCGCAGAATCACTACCCCGCGATAGACATACTTCCGAGTGTCAGCCGACTGATGTCGGAGATAGACACTCCCGAGCACAAGCAGGCAGCGGGCAAGCTGCGAAACCTGCTCTCGCTGTACAACAACAACGCCGACCTCATCTCGATAGGCGCGTACAAGCACGGAACAAATCCCGCGCTGGACGAGGCTATCAGGAAGATCGACAAGATAAACGAGTTCCTCATGCAGCGGGTGGAGGAATCCTACACGCTTGAGGAAACGGTGCAGCTGCTTATCGCCGCAGTCGGCGATGAATCTTAAGAGGTGACAGGCTTTGAAGAAATTTCAGTTCACTCTGCAAAAGCTGATGGACTTCCGCCAGCAGGAGCTAGACCGCCAGAAGAACACGCTTAGCGCTTTGCAGGCTGACCTACAGCGTATCTACGCTGAAAAGGAGGAGCTGACAAAGCAGGTGGAACAGTTTAGCGTTGAGCTGGAAGATGTTTGCCGGCATGGAGCGCAGGCGTTCGAGATATCGGTGCGCAAGCGCTACATAGTCACGCTCCAGCAGGAGATACACGCAAGGGACGCCAGCGCAGCGCTCAAGCAGGAGGAGATAAACAAGCAGCTTGGCGTTGTCGTTGAGGCAACGAAGGACGTGCGGACCCTCGAAAAGCTTGAGGAAAAGCAGCTCGAGGATTACAAGGCGGCTGCGAACAAGGAAAATGAGCAGTTTATTGAGGAGTTCGTTTCCGGGCAGTCGATACGCGCGGCGCAGAGCCAGAGCGTCTGACATTGATCTGCATATCCGGGCGCAAGCCCTGATATAGATACTATTATTAAAGGAGGTGAGTAAATGGCAGTAGCATTCAGCACAGGAGGTTCCGGTTATCCCCGCAGCGACTTCATGATATCCGACGCGGCAATTCCCACACGGGTAGAGGAGGCGGCTAAGGCGGATCAGACCGAGCGGTTTTCCAGTGTGCTGAGCGGTGTGAGCGGGTCGAAGAACGCAGTCAGGAATACAGCGGTTTCCGATAAGACAGTTCAGTCCGACAATGCTGACAAGGCGGTAAAGGCAGCTTCTGATAATTCTTCGAGATCCGAAATATTCGACAAGTTCGAGAAGATCCAGAAGGAGCTGACAGCGGCGGACGGAAGCCTTGACATGCAGAAGCTCGTAAAGGCGGTCGCGGACGGCGAGATATCGCTGGACGAGATACCCCAGGAGCTTTTCACTGACGAGATGCTTTCGGAGCTTGTGAAGCTCGTCAAGCAGATAACGCCCGCCGAAAAGGACGACGATCCGAAGCAGAGCGAGGATCCGGCGGTTCAGCAGCTTGTGGCGGAGCTTGCGTCGATGATGAATCAGACCGCAGTTCCCGAGGAGATCAGCGACCTAAGCGAGGAAGTATCCGCGCTTATGGGCAGGATAGCTGAAGTCACTGATGAGGTACAGCTGGCAGCACCAGAGGTTGAGCAGAGCGCGCCTGAGATCGTTCAGAACGAGCAGATACAGCAGGCGGAAACTACCGGAGAACCCGTGAAGTTCGCAGTACAGACCGACAGCGCAGAGCAGAAACCGCAGGCAGAAGCGAAGCCGGTCCAGGCGGAGCAGCCCGAAACCAGTCAGACCGCAGTTGTGGAAACCGCAGTCCGGACAGATGAAAACACCAGCTCCCAGAGCGATGGTCAGGCAGAAAGCCAGAGCGGTCAGGGCAGCCAGCAGATGGAAACATCAGCGCAGACTGCACAGGCGGCACAGTCCAGGCAGACAGCTCCCCAGGAGAACACCCGATTCCGTGAGGAGATCGGCAGCACAGAGGTCAGGACCTACGAAAAGCCGGAGGAAGCTCCGCAGCAGGAGCAGCCGCAGATATTCGCGGACCATACCGCGCAGCGCAGCAGAGTCGTGCTTAAATCCGATGAGCTTGAGGCAATAAGATCCGGCGGCGAAAAGATCGACGATACGGCTCAGACGATGACGCAGCCCCAGACAGTTTCAGCAGAAACCCCGGTGGTATTCATGCGGCATGACGGCACCGAGGTGACGGTCAAGCCCGCAGAAGTTGCTCAGCAGGTCGCGGGTAAGCTCACGGAGCGCGCAGCAGACCTTAAAGAGGGCGAGATCGAGTACAGCGTTACGCTCGAACCCCAGGATCTCGGCAGGATCACGGTCAGAATGACTAAGACCGCAGACGGAACAGTTTCGGTATCCATCGCGGCAGAGAACTCCAAGACCCTTAAGATCATCGAGGATAACGGATCCGCTATTCAGAACAGCCTGAAGCAGAACGGAGTTCAGCTGGAAAACTGGCAGACGGTCAGCGAATCCCGTCAGGAAGCGCAGGCACAGGACTACCAGGGCAGCAGCAAGAATCCCTACCGCGAAAGCGAAAACCACCGTCAGGACGATGACGCTGACGACAAGAGCTTTGCGGAGATCATCGCTTCCATGTAAGCGGGAAAGGAGAGCAAATGGCAGAAACAACAGGCATTCTTTCATCGTCAGAGCAGATACAGGCTAACTACGAGAAGTACAAGAGCAAGTTCAAGGACGCCACCGAAAACATGGTGAACTCCGATACGTTTTTAAGTCTGCTGGTAGCCGAGATGACCAACCAGGACCCGATGGAGCCTACTTCCAATACGGAGTTCGTTACCCAGATGGCACAGTTCACCTCGCTTCAGTATTCCAAGGACGCTGCGACTTATTCGCAGTCGAACTATGCTTCCAGCCTGGTCGGCAAGACGGTCACCGCCTCAAAGATGGACGGCAGCAAGCAGGTCACCAAGACCGGCGTAGTGCAGTCAGTCATGAAGAACGGCGACAGCTATACTATAAAGATAGACGGCGTGAGCTTCGAACTCAAGAATATCACCTCGATATCTGAAACCACTTCCGCAGACAGCAATACCACTACCGGAAACACATCTCTGGGAGAGCTTATTGCAAAGGCATCTATGATGATAGGCATGAGCGCGACTGTTAATCCGAAGGTCGAGGGCGGTTCGCTGCTTGATTCCGGTATCATCACCTCTATCCAGGTGAAGGACGGTCAGGTCAGGGTCCTCATCAACGACAAGGGCTACGCGCTTGACGATATCGTTGAGGTAGCTTATCCGACCATAGGTGGCGGCGATGACGACAGCAGCACCGAGGATAAGACCGAAACTCCGTCGACCGGCGAAACGACAGGAACTCCCTCTGCTGACAAATCCGATGACGACAGTACGGCAGAAACGCAGATGATGTCCGACGAGGAGCTTGACAGGATCATCGAGAGCCACCGTCAGGCAAAGGAGGACGAGGAGTCCGCTGACGTAGTCAGCGAGATGATGTCGGCAGTCGACAGGGCTAACGAGGCTGCAAGAGAAGAAACAAGACGTCTTTACGATGAGGACGTACAGGAAGTTACAGGCGAGGTTATCCCCGACAACTATGTCGACGAGGATATACAGGACCTTGAGGATTTCGTGTGAAACTGAATAAAGCATGGAGGCTTTAATATGCTGATAAGCGAATACTTAGCGCTTCGCAATCAGATCAGCGTTACCACGGGAAACACAGTGGTACAGCCCGCAAACGGCACGGCAAAGGACGCGGTGCAGGGCGGTTCCTTCGCGGAGGCTTTACAGGAAAAGCTGAACGAAAAAAACGGCGTGGAATTCTCAAAGCATGCTTTACAGCGGCTTGAGGAGCGCAGCATAGACCTTTCCGAAAACGAAACGCTGGAGCGTCTTAACAAGGGCGTGGAGCTGGCGGCGGGAAAGGGCAGCAGCGAAACGCTGGTCCTCGTGGGAAGAAACGCTTTCGTTGTGAGCGTAAAAAACAACAAGGTGATAACGACCCTTTCAGACAACGAGCTGAACGGGAATGTGTTCACAAATATTGATTCGACCGTTATCGTATGAACGGACCTGAATGGAATTCATGCCCCGGCTGCGACTGAGACGGGGCGGCGGTCAAGTCAATGACAAATTATTCTGGAGGTCAATAGAATGGTTAAATCCCTTTACACCGGCGTATCCGGTATGAAAACCCACCAGCAGAAGATGGACGTAATAGGCAACAACATCGCCAATGTAAACACCACCGGCTACAAGACGAACGTAGTTACCTTTGCGGACGTTTATTATCAGACAAAGAAGTCACCCTCGGGCGCTTCCACCACACTAGGCGGCGTTAACCCTACACAGGTAGGCTACGGCGTTAAGATGAACACCACTACCCCGAACATGACCCAGTCCGGATTTACTTTCTCGGACAGCATCTACGATATGGCGATAGACGGCGAGGGCTTCTTCCAGGTCATGGACGGCGCAGGAAATATCCTCTACACCAGAGCAGGTATTTTCAATGTCGATGAGGAGGGCAACCTCGTAAACGCTTCCGGTTACAAGGTACTGGGCGTTTCCGGCGATTTCGACGGTCAGCCCGCAGGCAGCCAGCCTATCAAGATAACTATACCGGCTACCGACGCGAAGTGCTCCAGCGCGACTAAGACCATCAGCGGCTGCGACGTTACCATCGCGGTTTCCGACCCGTCGGACAACACCGATATGTCCGTTACCTTCAACCAGGCGGAGTTCCCGTTTGCTACATATTCCTCCGGCGTACTGAATCTGTACTTCGACAAGGAAAAGCAGTTCGAGTCCGCGCAGGCGTTCGAGGACGAGATCCAGAGATGCCTTGAGGCAGGCGGCGTAACTCTCCCGGACGATGTCACCATCAAGTTCTCTTTTGAGAACCTCCCGGCTGATACTTCCTCCGTTGTAGCCAAGGCTAACGTTTCCGCAGGCGTGTGGGACAAGGCGCTCGACCAGGCTTCGGCTGATATCCGATTTGTTGCTCCCGCTGGCTCAACGACCTACGCAAGCATCGGATTTGCCACCAATGACGCTACCAACACAGAGTACAACCAGGCGAAAATAGTATTTGCAGACGCTGGCGGTAAAGGGACCTCCGCAGTGTACGCACCTGCTACGGGCGGTGGAACCTGGACAATAAGCGTTGACGCAAGCACCACAATGGCTGACATCAACCAGGCTATCAAGAAAGCGATCGCAGACGACGCTGCGCTTGCTTCTCCCACATATCCCTCGGGAATCAACCTTTCCTGCACCTCTTATACTATCCCGGCGGCTGCAACAGTTGCAGACATCACTGCCGGCGTGGGAAGCAACCTGTCGCTCGTAAGAAATAACGCGGCAGTTGGCGCGGTTTCCGCGACAGCGGGCGAGGCTGGCGAGTTCGCGAACGATTACAAGGTAGTTTTCAAGTACGTTTCCAACTATGACGCTCCTACTGCACAGTGGGACGATAATACGCTCACCATTTCCGTAACCAACAAGGAATACGCAAATGACGACGACTTTGTTAAAGAAGTAAACGCTGCTATCACATCAGCTGCCGGTGGCAACTCCAAGAAACTGTTCACATTCGACACGGGCAGCTTCAGCGGAATTGCAAGTCTGAACAACGGTCAGAGAAAGCAGCTCTTCGGCGGAAACCCCTCCCTTTCTTTCGGCGGCGGTAAGGATAGCTTCTACACCACAGTTGCGAAGAATCTTTCCACCTTCAACCTCACCGACGGACGCAAGGGCGGCGAGCAGACATACAAGAATCTCGAGAACGTTACTGTTCAGCAGGACGGCACCATCATCGGCAAGCATGCAGTCCACGGCTATCTGAACCTCGGACGTATCGACATCGCAACATTCGATAACCCGAACGGACTTTCCGCTATCGGCGGCACGCTGTTCGAGCAGACCGTAGCTTCCGGCGAGCCGAAGCTTGCGGTCGCAGGTCAGGACGGCGCAGGCGAGGTCGTATCCGGCGCGCTTGAGATGTCCAACGTTGACCTGGCGCAGGAATTCACCGACATGATCACAACTCAGAGAGGCTACCAGGCTAACTCCAGAGTTATCACAACTTCCGATACAATGCTTGAGGAGCTTCTTTCCCTCAAGAGATAATGACTGAATGACAACAGCTCCCCCGCCTCGCGCGGGGCGGGGGAATATCTGTTTCAGAGGTAATTTATGATTTTTTTGACCAAGCTTGACGGCAAGGAGATACTTCTCAACGAGCTTCTCATCGAAACCGTCACTGAAACCCCGGACACAGTCATAACGCTGTCCAACGGGCATACCTACATCGTGCGTGAGAGCATGAAAGAACTGCAAAATAAAATTCTCGAATACAACAGGCGGCGCAGACGCTTCGGCAGACAGTCCGCAGCAAAGAGCGATGAGCCTTTGACATAACGTATCTATGCGGAGCATGACGCTCCGATAAAATTTGAAAAGTGAGGGATCATTTTGAATATCACGATTATAATTGGCTGGGGCATCGCATTCGGCATGGTCGTTTTCGGTATCTTCCAGGGCGGTCAGATTGACTGGTTCATCGACCCGCCGTCGCTTGCAATCACCATCGGCGGTACGATAGGCTGTCTTATCGCTTCCTATCCGCTTAGCTATCTCGCAGGTCTGGGCAAGCGTTTCAAGCTGGTTTTCATGCCGAAGAAGTTCAAACCCGAAAAGTACATAGATGATATCGTTGAGTATGCAAAAATCGCAAGAGGACGCGGTCTGCTGGCACTTGAGGAAAGCGCGAATCAGTGCACCGATCAGTTCATGAAGTCCGCGCTCATGCTCATCGTCGACGCAAACGACACCGCAAAGGTGCGTGGAATGCTGGACGACGCTATCAGCTTCATGTGCGAGCGTCACGACAACGGACGTGCGTTCTTTGAAAAGGGCGTTGCGGTATTCCCGGCTTTCGGTATGCTGGGTACCGTTGTTGGTCTGGTTAACATGCTGAATACCATGGACTCCAACCCGGACGGTCTTGCCGGAGGTATGGCGACCGCGCTTATCACCACGTTCTACGGCTCACTTTTTGCGAACGTTGTTTTCAACCCTATGGCGAGTGCGCTTCAGAATGCTCATAACGACGAGCTGCTGTGCATGCAGATAATCGAGGAGGGCGTTCTTGCTATCGCGGACGGCTCCAACCCGCGCTATATTCAGGAAAAACTGGAGTTCATGCTCCCGGCGAGCAAGAAGCGTTCGGACAAGGCAGGCGGCTGATTTCGCGCTTTGTCAGAAAAATTACAATTTTTGCAGAAAAAAAGTCAAAAAGTATTTGCATTTTGAGTGGATTTATGCTACAATAATATAATGGCAGGGGTGTGATATCCTGCGGTATGTTATTTTTGTGTTTATTGCTCATATGAGATATATCTTACTGCAAAGGAGGGACAGCAGTGGCTAAGATCGAGAAAAAGGCAAAGGAAGACCATAGTAATGACTGGCTGTCGACCTACGGCGACATGGTAACGCTGCTGCTGACGTTCTTCGTTCTGCTGTACGCTTCGTCATCGCAGGACGAGCAGAAGTTCCAGTACATATATCAGGCGTTCACCTCGCACGGCAAATATCTGAACGAGTATATTGATTCTCCGAATCCCGTTCCGGACGAGGGCGAAGGTACCATCAGCGAGAAACCTGACAGCAACGGCAGTCAGGGCAACCTGCCCCAGACTTTCGACCAGCTTTATCAGTATATCTCGCAGTACGTTTCCGACAACAATCTTGAGCAGTCCGTTTCAGTAGAGAACGGAGCGGCTCATCTTAATATAAGGTTCGATAACAATGTGTTCTTCGAACCGAATAGTGCTGTCCTGACCCAGCAGGGTAAGGATCTCCTTGACGGTATCAGCCCGGGCATCAAGGCTATGAAGGCCGCGATAAAGACCTGCACCATCAACGGACACACCGCAAAGGCGATTTCCGAGGTCAATGACTGGGACCTGTCCGCCGGACGAGCAGTCAGCGTTATCAAGTACATGGATTTCCGCAAGGTGCTCGATACGGAGCAGTTCCGCGCAAAGGGCAGCGGCTACGCTGAGCCGATCGCGGATAACGACACTGCAGAGGGAATGGCGAAGAACCGCCGCGTAGAGATGGTGCTCCTCAAGGCAGACGTTGATATGACCGATCCCGAGGTCATCAAGGATATCCTGCTTTATGACTACGGAATCAAGCTCGACGACTTCGATCCGGACGGTAATAACAGCGGCGATATCAGCAAGGTTCCGAATGATTACGCACAGTCGATAATCAATTCCCTCGACCAGAAGTATCCGGACCACAGCGGCACCACGACCACGATAGGGCCTGTGATCCCCGGCGACTATGATACGTTCATGGTGAGCACAGAGGCTGGCGGGGCTGGCGCTGACTGATTTCAGGTGATTCCGACAGCAGCGCTGATATAGTAATGGGGGGATACAGATGGCTGACGTCCTGACGCAGGCGCAGATAGATGAAATGCTCAAAAACGTCGCCGCCGGTGCAGTTCCGGAGGTGTCGCAGAAAGAGGAAGAAAAGGTCAAGGAGTATGACTTCCGTGCTCCGAAGAAGTTCACAAAGGAACAGATAAAGGTACTCGACGGTATATTCGAGAATTACGCAAGACTGCTGTCGTCCTACCTCACGGGTCTGCTAAGACTGTACTGCCGCGTTTCGCTGGTAAACATCGAGGAGCAGAGATACAGTGAATTCAACAACGCCCTGCCGGACTACGTCCTGATGGGCATGGTCGATATGGGTATCAAGAACGAAGAGGTCAGCGAAACCAACGTTATCATACAGATATCCAATACGATCACCTTTACGATGATCGACCGCCTGCTGGGCGGCAGAGGCGAGTACCGCGACGTCAACCGTGATTTTACCGAGATAGAGATCACGATAATGAACGACGTCATGAACTCGATGGCAAACCTGCTCTACGAGCCATGGGTCAGCCACATCGACCTCGAGCCGAAGCTCATCGGCATTGAAACGAACTCCAGAGTGGTGCAGACGATAGGCCACGAGGATACGGTAATAATCGTAGCGCTCGAGGTCGAGATAAACGGCTCCAAGTCGATAATCTCGGTCTGCATTCCCGCGATAAACCTTGACGAGATAATGAACAAGTTCATTTCCCGATACAGCGTTTCCAGAAGAAAGCTTGACGCGAACCGCGAGGCAGAGCGCCGCGACACCATCATGACCGGCATCAGCGATACCGACCTCAAGATCACCGCTGTGCTGGGAGAGATCAATCTCGACCTCTACGAGGTCCTGACGCTTCAGGTGAACGACGTTATCCCGCTCGGAAAGAGCATCACAAGCGATGTGGACGTAAAGGTCGGAAACAAGCCGTGGTGCACCGGAAAGCTCGGAACCTACAATAACAAAAAGGCAGTAATGATAGATAATTTTATAGAGAATTGAGGTAAAATGTCCAATGGCTAATGAAAAGGATGCAAACGTTGAATTCAGCTCATATGAAATAGACGCTGTCGGCGAAATTCTTAATATAAGCATGGGCTCCGCTGCGACCGCTGTTTCCGAGCTGCTCAACGCAAAAGTTTGGATCACTACACCGCAGGTAAGCGTGGTCAAGGCGTCCGACCTGAATTACGACCGCCTGGAGCCTGCTATCTGCGTTAAGATCGTCTATGTTTCCGGTATCTCCGGTCAGAACATGATGGTGCTGAAGCAGGACGATGTTCAGCTTATTCTTAATCAGCTCATGGGCAACCCGCTGGTGGTTTCGCCGGATTTTGAGTTCGATGAGATGAACATCAGCGCAGTTTCCGAGGTAATGAACCAGATGATGGGTGCCTCCGCAACAGCGCTGTCCGATCTGCTCGGCATTTCGGTAGATATCTCCACACCTACCCCCTATCTCATCGAGCAGACAAACTTCTGCCAGCTGGCAGAGCTTGATCCCGATGAAACGATAGTTGCAGTTACGTTCAACCTGTCCGTTGACGGCGTTATGAACAGTGAGTTCATGTCGGTCATGTCCGTTGAGCTCGCAAAGTCGCTGTCCGGCAAGATGATAGAGAAATTCCACGGCGATGAAGCCAAGGCAGAGCCTGCTCCTGCACCAGCTGCCCCGGCAGCCGCTGCACCCGCTCACGCGGCACCTGCCGCAGCAGCGCAGCCTGCTCCCGCTCCGGCTCCGCAGCCGGCGGCACAGCCCGCGCCCGCACAGGGTGTGGCTCCGCAGCCTGCTCCGGGAGGGTATCAGTACCCACCGCAGGGTCAGCCCGCATATCCCGGCTATGGCTACCAGAATCAGTATGCGGCTTATGGAGCTTATCCGCCGCCTGTTCCGCCGGTCAATATCCAGAATGCGCAGCTGCATCAGTTCGACGCGATGGATTTCGGTCTGCCCACCGACCAGCAGGACAACCTGAAGCTGCTGATGGGCGTTCCGCTTGAGATCTCCGTTGAGATCGGCACGGCGAAGCGCAAGGTCAAGGATATCCTGGAATTCACTCAGGGCACGATAATCGAGCTGGAACGCCAGGCAGGTGCGCCGGTCGACGTAGTCGTAAACGGCAACCTTATCGCAAGGGGCGATGTTGTTGTTATCGACGACAACTTTGCGGTGAGAATTACCGAGATAGTGAAGTCCAAGTTCATGGACAGCCTCGGCAAGGAATAAAATACATATAATAACATATATCAAGGAGATTATTTAGTAATGGACAAGAAGATTTTACTGGTTGACGACGCTGCTTTCATGAGAATGCTGATCAAGGACGCACTCACCAAGAACGGTTATACAAATATCCTTGAGGCAGCTGACGGTGCTATCGCATGCGATGTTTACGCCGCAGAGAAGCCTGACCTCGTTATCATGGACATCACCATGCCCAACAAGACCGGTATCGAGGCTCTCAAGGACATCAAGGGCATGGACCCGATGGCTAAGGTAGTAATGTGCTCCGCTATGGGTCAGGAAGCTATGGTTGTCGAGGCAATCAAGCTCGGCGCGCTCGACTTTATCGTTAAGCCGTTCAAGCCCGACAGAATACTCCAGACCGTCAAGAAGGTACTCGGCTGATCGCTGCGCATGTGCCAGATGGGCTGTACTTGCTGAATTGCAGGGATAAGTGCGGCACAGCGGAGGCTCCCGGCAAAGCCGGGCTGTCACGCAACATTTTTCGCCGCACTGTTCAGACTGAACGGGTCTGAATAGTGCGGTTTTTGATTCCGGGAGGTTCGGCAGTGGAATATTTTCAGATGATAATGGCGCTGCTGGGCGTTCTGGCGCTGGTTTTCCTGCTTTTCTGGGCTATGAAGAAGCTCAACAGGCGGGTGACGCTAAGCGACAGCAGGAACATGAAGATACTGGAGCGTATAAATCTCGGTCCGGATAAAATGCTGCTGCTCGTCAGCATATGCGGAAAATGCATGGTGCTGGGCGTTACCAACGGCAGAGTGGAAAAGGTCCACGAGCTGGAGGAAACCGAGGAACAACTGATGAAAAAGGACGAAAACGGCGGAAACCCCACATTTAAGGAGAGCTTCAAGATCGTTTTCAAGGACATGATGAACAAGAAGTGATCGGGGGGACTGCGGGTGTTCAGGCAGCTTCAGCTAACAAAAGAGAATAAGAAGCTTGTGGTTAAGTTCGCGGTTTCGTTGCTGGTCACGGTGCTGCTGACTGTAATGCTGTGCACTCTGTCCGCTTTTGCGGAGCAGGGCACGGCTGATCCAGGCACGGCTCAGGCGGCGGCTGCGGTTACAGCTGAGGCGCAGCAGAGCGCGACCGGCGAGGTCCAGCACCAGCCGGGAGAGTATCTTGACACTGATCCGACCTACGTCCAAAACGATGCAGGCTCGTCGGTGATCCAGGAGCTGATAGGCGTTGACGCTTCCCAGCCGCTGGAGATAATCATTCTGCTGACGCTCATTGCGCTGGCTCCGTCCATGCTCATCATGATGACATGCTTTACGCGTATTGTCATCGTGCTGGGATTCCTCAGGACGGCAATGCAGACCCAGAGCACTCCGCCAAACATGGTCATAACTGGTATGGCGCTGTTCCTGACGTTCTTCATCATGGCGCCGGTATTTTCGGAAATAAACGAGGTGGCGTACCAGCCTTACGTCAGCGAGGAGCTGACGACACAGGAGGCGCTGGACGCGGCGTCTGTGCCGCTGAAGAAGTTCATGCTCAAGCAGACTTCCCAGGACGACCTGAAATTCTTCCTCGATCTCTCGAAAACCGAGGAGCCGGAGGGCGGCTATACTGACGAGTACCTCCAGAACGACCTCAGCCTGACGGTCATTGTGCCGTCGTTCATGATAAGCGAGCTGAAGCGCGCATTCCAGATGGGATTCCTGATATTCCTGCCGTTCCTGGTCATCGACCTGGTGGTCGGCAGTACGCTGATGTCCATGGGTATGATGATGCTTCCGCCTGCGATGATCTCCATGCCGTTCAAGATACTGGTGTTCGTACTGGCGGACGGTTGGAATCTGCTGATAGGTTCAGTAGTTGCAAGCTATAACTTGTAGGAAGGGGCGGTGAGATAAATGACGCAGGACGAAATGATGGAGATATTCCAGGCGGCGATAATGCTGGCGTTCAAGCTTGCGGTGCCGATACTGCTGATAGCGATGATAGTCGGACTTGTCATAGCGATACTCCAGGCGGCTACCCAGGTCCATGAGCAGACGCTCTCGTTTGCCCCGAAAGCAGTCGCGGTAGGACTGGCGCTGTTTATCCTTGCGCCCTGGATGACCTCGGAGTGCATTGACTTCGTCAATTTCATCTTCGAGAAGGTATCCGCGGTACCCATAACATAAGGCGGGGCTATGTCAGAGATCTGGGAAGCGATACAAACCAACTTCGTAGTCATTCTGATGGTCACGGCGAGGGTCAGCGGGATATTTACGTTCAACCCGATTTTTTCACGCAACGGCGTGCCGAATATGGTCAAGGCGGGAGCTTCGCTGATGCTCGCTCTTGTCATGGCTGCGGCGGGGGATTTCAGCTACACGGTGCCGCAGGGCATTCTTCCGTTTGCGCTGGATATCGGAAAAGAGCTGCTGGTCGGCTTCACGCTGGGATTCTTCGTGAATCTGATGCTGCAGCTTTTCAGCCTTGCGGGCGAGCTGTCAGACTACCAGATTGGTCTTTCGATGGCGAGAAGCTACGATCCTACGTTCGGTACCACCAGCCTTCTCACGCAGTACTACAGCTGGTGGTTCATGATATACTTCTTTATGGTTGGAGGACACCTCTCCTACATAAAGCTGTTTTTCATTTCATACGAGAGCATTCCGATGGGGTTCAGCAGCCTGAATTTCAATGTCGCGCTGCTGATCGTGAAGTATTTTGAAACCGTTCTGACGCTGGGATTAAAGCTTGCAATGCCGATAATCGCCGCCGAGCTGGTGACGGAATTCTGCATTGGCGTGCTGATGAAAGCTGTTCCGTCGATACATGTGTTCGTGTTGAACGTGCAGATAAAGATGCTGGTGGGCTTCGTCGTACTGGCAGGCTCCAGCGGAATGGTTTCCCAGTTCATGGAGAACATCATGGAGCTGCTGTTCAGCAATCTGAATACTTTGCTGGGCGAGATGGCAGTTTAAGCGTGTTAGGTCAGTGACTTTGAAAGGGTGGGAAAATGGCAGGAGAAGAAAAAACCGAAAAAGCCACCCCGAAAAAGCGAAAGGACCAGCGTAA
The DNA here is from genome assembly GCA_934456315.1 of uncultured Oscillospiraceae bacterium. Classification (GTDB taxonomy): domain Bacteria; phylum Bacillota; class Clostridia; order Oscillospirales; family Ruminococcaceae; genus CAG-115. The sequence goes on from CAKSHG010000009.1 coordinate 24,488, forward strand.
GGAAGGCAATGTCCTCCAGAGTAAGGAGATAAGCATTGCGGCTTCAGTACTTGGCATATTCGCGGCGATGAGGCTGCTTATAGGCTTCATCACTGAAAATATATTTTCCTATACCGGCTCGATATTTGAGGAGCTGGGAACGACCTACGTCACTATGGATAACATCATGGCGATATGGGTCGATGTGATAACGGTCGTCGGGATAACCGTCGGACCGGTCTGCCTCATTGCGATAGCACTGGGAGTTATCCCGACCATCGCGCAGACAAAGGGTCTTTTCACCATGAAAGCGGCAAGTCCGAAGTTTTCCCGGCTCAATCCGCTTTCGGGCATTAAGAAGCTGTTTTCGCTTCAGTCGATAGTCGGCATATTAAAGGGGCTCATCGAGGTAATAATTATCGGCGTGGTGATTTACAACGAGATACGGGACAGGCTCCCGAAGTTCGTAATGCTGATAGATACCGGGGTCGCCGCTGGCGTTACTTACGCGCTGCTGACCATTTTCGACCTGGTGATGCTGATATGTATAATGCTGGTTTTCGTTGCGGCTGCGGATTTCCTTTTCCAGTGGTGGCAGTTTGAGAAGAAACTCAAGATGTCCAAGCAGGAGGTCAAGGAGGAGTTCAAGCAGATGGAGGGCGACCCCCAGATAAAGAGCAAGATAAAGCAGCGCCAGCAGCAGATGGCAACGCAGCGCATGATGCAGGAGGTCCCCAAAGCGGACGTCATCGTCAGAAACCCTACGCACTTCGCTGTTGCGCTGAAGTACGACCAGGACAAGAACAACGCGCCGCAGGTCCTCGCAAAGGGCAAGGATCTCATCGCGCTGAGGATAGTCCAGATAGCCGAGGAAAACGGCGTCATGACGATAGAGAATCCGCCGCTGGCGCGTTCGCTGTACAGCATGGTGGACATCGGGCGGGAGATACCCGCGGAGCTTTACAACGCGGTCGCAGAGGTGCTGACCGTCGTTTACCGCGAGAAGCACAAGACGCTTCACGCTTAAATCGCGAAAATTCGATACAAATCGTATATTTATATAGAGATTCTACAGAGAGGAGATGGGCGATATAGTACGCAAGCTGCTTAGCAACTCGTTTGTTCTGTTCGTAATATTCATAGTAATTGCGATCATTATCCCGCTGCCCAGCTGGCTGCTGGATTTCATGATACTGCTGAACATCTCCCTTAGCCTTATCATTCTGGTAATGACGATGTTCATCAAGGAGGCGCTGGAGTTCTCCGTATTCCCGACGGTGCTGCTGCTGACAACGGTGCTGCGGCTGTCGCTGAACGTTTCCACGACCCGTGGTATTCTTTCCAGCGGCTATGCCGGAGAGGTTATTTCGGCGTTCGGTAACTTCGTAATGGGCGGCGACGCCATCGTCGGCTTCCTGATATTCATTATCATCGTATTGGTAAACTTCATCGTAATCACCAAGGGCTCCGAGCGAGTATCCGAGGTCGCTGCACGATTCACCCTGGACGCTATGCCCGGTAAGCAGATGGCGATAGACGCCGACCTTAACGCAGGCATAATCAACGAGGAGGAAGCGAAAAGGCGCAGAAACAACATTCAGCGCGAAGCTGACTTCTACGGCTCTATGGACGGTGCTACGAAGTTCGTAAAGGGCGACGCGATAATGTCCATCGTAACCACCCTTGTCAACCTCATCGGCGGTGTTATCATAGGAATGGTGCGCGGAGGCGGCGACTTCAACACTATCCTCAACACCTACTCGCTGGCGACGGTCGGCGATGGTCTGTGCTCGCAGATCCCTGCGCTGCTCATTTCGGTTGCGACCGGTATGATCGTTACCCGCGCGGCAAGCGAGGACAGTCTGATGAACGACCTCAAGAGCCAGTTTACCGCGCAGCCGTTCGTCCTGATGATCGCAGGTATCGTCATGATAGTCATGATGGTGATCCCGGGATTCCCGACGGTGGTCTGCCTGGTACTTGGAGTGCTGCTGATACTGGCGGCATTCCTGCTCAACCGCAACAAGAAGAAAATGGCGGAGCTGGAGCTTGCACAGCGCAAGAAAGCCGAGGAGAAGGAGATGGAAAAGCTCCCGGCGGACAACGACTACTACCGCGACATCGACAACGTGTTCAAGCTGCTGAACGTCGAGCCCATCGAGATGGAGTTCGGTTACAGCCTGCTGCGGCTGGTCGATGAAAAATCCGGCGGTAACTTCATCGAACGAGTGGTCATATTCCGAAAACAGTTCGCGCTTGATATGGGTATGGTAATCCCGTCCGTCCGCATGACGGATAATCCGGAGATCAACCCGAACATGTACATAATCAAGATAAAGGGCGAGGAAGTCGCAAGGGGCGAGATACTCGTCGACCATTACCTCGCGCTGGACAGCGGCGACGTCACCCAGCAGATAGAGGGTATCGACACTGTGGAGCCGGCGTTCGGTCTGCCTGCAAAGTGGATATCCGAGGACAAGAAGATCATGGCGGACGTTGCGGGCTATACGCTGATAGACCCGGTTTCCGTAATGATAACCCACTGGTCCGAGATAATGAAGCGCTATGCGTATGAACTGCTGTCCCGTCAGGACGTCAACACCATGCTTGATAACGTCAAAAAGACCAACCCGATCGTTGTCGACGATATTATACCGAAAGTTATATCTGTCGGATATTTGCAAAAAATACTGGCGAATCTGCTCAAGGAGGGTATCCCGATACGCGACCTGGAAACTATCCTGGAAACCATCGGCGACCATACCAACGTGCTTAAGGATACCGACATCATCACCGAGTATGTAAGGCAGTCGCTCAAGCGAACGATAACCCACCGCTTTGCGGAGGCGAACTCGCTGCGTGTCATCACCCTTGATACCCAGATAGAGGACCTGATAGTAAGCTCGGTAAAAAAGTCCGACCAGGGAAGCTACCTTGCTATGCCGCCTGACATGATACAGCGCATAGTCACGGCTTCCAACCGCGAGATAGACAAGATAAAGGACGTTATACCCACGGTCATCGTCCTGACCTCGCCGGTCGTGCGCATCTATTATAAGAAGCTCACCGAGCAGTTCATTCCGAATATCACGGTACTTTCCTACAGCGAGATAGACTCCACTGCCCAGATACAGGCGATAGGGAACATTTCCCTGAACACGGCAGCCGTTCCGGCTGTCTAAGGAAACGCTGACTGGTGCAGACTATCCAGGCTTTATAATTCGACAAAGGAGGGAGAAGCGTGGAAGGCAGCGTAACAACGGCTCTTTTAGAGGAGTACAGCATGAGCCGCAGCGAAGCAGTCCGTAATGAGATAGTCCTCAAGAATCTCGGGCTGGTGCGTGCCAGTGCGCTTTCCCTGCGGAACACCTACATAAAATACGGCGAGGTCGACGATGTTGTCAACGAGGGCGTGATAGCCCTGATGGACGCCATCGAAACCTACGACCCTTCGAGAGGCGCAAAGTTCGAAACCTACGCCTCGCTGAAGATACGCGGCGCGATAATCGACTACGTCCGGAAACAGGATTGGGTTCCAAGACCTGTAAGAAAATTTGCCCGCGACCTTGACAAGGCGAACACAATATTGTATAATCAATATGATAGGGT